>CAZSUM010000010.1:0-22660 GCA_964610015.1 uncultured Lentisphaeraceae bacterium | reverse complement strand
AGATGACACGTCAAAGGGGTCGGCTGAGTTTTTGATCTATGGTGAAGACAAGATCTTATGGCGCAGTGGCATGATGCGTGCGGGCGAAAGCGTTAAGACCTTTGATGTGAGCTTTGCTGGGGTGAATCTGGTGCGCCTGACAAGTACGGGTGATTCCGGAGTTCGAATGAATTGTGTGGAGACGGTGTTTACGGTGGAGGGCTCGATTCAGCCATGCGCAACGTACAATCCGGCGCTGTTCGAAAATCGTCCAGAATGGGAGAACCCGCGTATTTACCGTGAGGGAGCCGAACCTGCATCAGCAACGATGATGGTCTTTGAATCCACGCGGAAGGCTCGTCAAGCGAAAGCACGCGAAGCGTCGCCCTATTTCAAGTCGCTGGACGGAATGTGGAAATACCACTGGGCACCGCGTCCGGATCAACGGGCACTGGGGTTTGAGCAGCCTGAGTTCTCAGTTGACGACTGGCGCACCGTGGTGGTGCCGGGGTGTGTCGAAGTGCAGGGTTATGGGACGCCGGTCTACAAGAACATTGGCTACTATTTTAAGGTCGATCCTCCGTTTGTCATGGGTGATCCTGACCCACGATATACGACCTTTGAAGAGCGCAATGCAGTCAGCTCTTACCGACGTGTTTTCACGGTGCCGGATGCCTGGGATGGGCGTACCGTATATTTGCGATTTGACGGGTTTTCTTCTGCGATCTACGTTTGGCTTAATGGCCACCGTTTGGGATACGCTGAAGATGGGCGTCAGGGCGTGACCTTTGATGTGACGTCCGCTTTGAAGTCTGGAGAGAATACGTTGGCGGTGGCGGTCTATCGCCTTTGTGACGGGTCTTACATGGAGGATCAGGATTTTTGGCGGCTTTCGGGTCTTTTTCGTCCGGTTTATCTCTGGTCGGTTCCAGAAACGCATGTGTGTGACTATCAGGTTACCACCGAACCGGTTGAGTCTGGAAACTACAAGGGCAAGTGGACGCTGTCGATCGCTGCCAAAATGGCAGGTTCCGGTCAGTCTAATGCCGTGATCGACGCGACGCTGTATGCGCACAGTTTTCGGAATGGCTTTTGGGATCGAGAGGTTGCCTCGACTCGGGCGGAGTCGTCAGACGGGAAGGTGGCGCTGGCGTTATCTGTAGAGGCGCCCCGGCTTTGGTCAGCAGAAGACCCCCAGTTATATACCGTGGTGTTGACTTTGAAAGAGCGGAATGGGCGATTCTTGGCGGCGATTCCGCAGCGAATTGGGTTTCGTCAGATTGAGCGGCGCAATGGGTGCATTCTTGTGAATGGTCAGCCAGTGATGTTTAAGGGGGTGAATCGTCATGAGATGGATCCGGAAGGCGGGTATACGCTCACGCGGGCGCGCATGATTGAAGACCTCAAACTAATGAAGCGTCATAACATCAATGCGGTGCGTACCAGTCATTATCCGAATGATCCACGCTGGTATGATCTCTGTGATACCTATGGCATCTATGTCATGGACGAGGCGAACCTCGAAACACATGGAGCGCCGCGTACCCCTCGCAATCCAGTCATTGACCCGGCTTATCGTGCAGCGGCGATGGATCGTGAGAGGGGGATGGTGGAGCGGGATAAAAATCATCCTTCGATCATCTTCTGGTCACTAGGAAACGAAAACTTAGTGGAATCGGATTTCTTTGGTCAGGCCTATGCTTGGATTCGTGCGCGCGATCCGAGCCGTTTGATCCAGAATCAAGCCAATGGCCCCAAAGATTTGATTGATTGGATGTATGCCAGTGTGCAACGTGTCGAAGACTACGGAAAACAGAGCGACACCACGATCCCCATGATTCTGTGTGAATATTCACACGCGATGGGAAATTCATCGGGGAATCTGGCTGATTACTGGCGTGTGTTTGAAAGCACCCCAAAACTACAAGGGGGGTTTATTTGGGACTTTGTGGACCAGGCGTTAAGCAAGCCCATCCCCTCTGAGCGGTTACGCCATAATGGGCCAACAACGTTCTGGGCGTATGGTGGTGATTTCGGCGATTATCCGAATGACGACAACTTTAATTGTAACGGTTTATTTCAAGCGGATCGTCGTCCCACGCCGCAGGTGGCGGAGGTACGGTATTGTTATCAGCCGGTTGCGGTTGAGGCGCGTGATATCACGCGCGGACTCTTTACCATTCACAATAAGGCGTTTTTCACATCGCTTAACGCATACAGATGTCGTTGGAATTATGAGGAAAACGGCGAAGTGATTGCTGAGGGCGATTTGGGGCGGCTGGCGGTGCCGCCGCAGGGATCGTGCGAGATCACGTTGCCGCTTTCGATGGTTCGGCGGCCCGGATACGCGGCGCGCGTGAGCACGTGGAATTTTTGGTTCTCAACCGTGCAGGCAACACGTTGGGCGGAGAAGGGGTTTGTGGTTGCACAGTCGCAACTGGTGGTCCCGATCGCGCCCCAACCCATGCTGATGGCCGGTTCGACGGGTCGGCTACCTGTGCGTCTAAACGAGACGGAGGAGGAGGTTGTCGCAACCGGTAGCTACTTCAAGGTCCGAATTAGCAAAAAAACGGGCGCCCTTGTTTCATGGCAAGTGGCTGATGAAGAGCAACTGATGGCTCCGTTGGAACCTGATTTCTGGCGTGCTCCGACGGACAACGATCGCGGCTCTGGTATGGCGGCGCGTCATACCGTTTGGCAGTTGGCAGCGAAAAAACGCGAGGTGCAAGAGGTTCAGGTCCGGCAAGAGGTGGATGGAAACTGGCATGTTCGGGTGCTCTTCGCGGTTCCAGAGGCAGGGAAAACCAGTGGGTCACTCAATTACACGTTTACCAATACTGGTCAGATCCGTGTGACCTTCAAGCTGACGCCTTCGGGCGAGCAGTTGGCCTCACTTCCACGAATAGGGCTAACGACCCAACTCCCCTTTGCATATGATCATGTGGCATGGTTGGGACGTGGTCCGCACGAGAATTATACCGACCGGAAAGCCTCGGCCTTTATAGGTCAATACCGTGCGTTGGCGCAGGAGTTATTCTATCCGTATGTAGAACCACAGGAGAGTGGGAATCGGACAGAGACCTATTGGGTCACGTTCTGTGAAGCCTCCGGACGTGGCATTCAGGTGACTGGCGATCCGACCCTCAACTTTAGCATCTTGCCCTATACAACAGACGAGCTGTCATCAAAAAAACACCCGTGGGAACTCAATCCGTGTGGCAACTGGGTTGTCCATCTTGATTTTGGTCAGATGGGTTTAGCAGGGGAGAATAGTTGGGGTGCACAGCCTTGGCCGGGGTTTCAGTTGCTGTCTGACCGCGAGTATGTCTATAGTTTTGTACTCCAGTCAGTTTCCGCTCTTGCGGCAAAACAGGGTCTTCGGTAACATAAGAATACTTTTTAACAACTTTTTCTTGGTTTGCTGAGAGGTCAGCCGTTTGGGCGGCAGATGGGTGCCATATGATTCGCACAAACAGTTTTCTTGTTCTGATGGTTGCGGGCGTGTTGCTGACCGGATGTGGAACAGACTCCGGACAGAAAGCGCTGAAGCAGGGGTTAACTGCGTTCAGTGAGAAAAATTATGCGGACGCAATTACCAAGTTGACACGTGCCAGTAAGCGTCTGCCTGGATCGGTGCCACTCTACTACCATTTGGGCTTAGCCCATTTGTATCAGGGGAACACTGAACCCGCACAAGCTGCGTTTGAGGCCACACTCGAAATAGAGCCAGAGCACAGTGCGGCCATCGCCTGTCTAGGTCAAATCGCCTATTTGCAAAACGATTTGACTCACGCGAGTGAGCGGTTTGAGGCGGCCTTGAGTCGTGCGGAGATTCCCGATGTCCGGGCGAGTATTCTGACTTCACTGGGGTTGACAGCGATGGGTCAGAAGCGTATTGATCTGGCGCGGCTCTACCTGTTACGGGCTTTACAGGCTGATCGACTGTATGCCCCTGCCTACTACAATCTTGGAAGTCTGTATCGGGATAAATACAGTTTTCGACAAGAAGCGCTTGACCAGTTTGAACTCTATTTGCGGGTGGCACCTAAAGATGAGCACCACCTTGAAAAGGCGCAGAACAATATCAAGCGCTTGCAAGTGAACATTGCCCGAACAGAGGATGAAAAGCGTGAAGGACTGCAACGCGATCCAGCCAAAGCGGCTCGCTTGCTACAGGAGGGTGCGCGATTGCATGCTGAAAAACAGTCTGCTAAGGCGATTAAGGCCTTTCGCGATGCATTAAGCGCGGATCCGCTGACCTTTAGTGCCGCATACGGACTGGGAATGGCCTATAAAGCTGAAGGACAGCGTGCCGAGGCGATGGAGGCTTTTCGCCGTGCGGCTGAGATCAATCCTGCGAATCAGGAGTGTTATTTGTCTGCCGCTGAGTTGGCCTTACAGTTAAAACAATACACTGAGGCGGCCAAGTTGTTGGATCGGGCGATTGCGCGTAGCCCCTTTAATCCAAGCAGCGCTGATCTGATGGCGCGAATTCGCTATGCTGAAAAAAGACTCCCAGAGGCGCGTGCGTATGGTGAGTTCTATCTCTCCCTGATTGCTCCGAATCACAAAGGTCGCACGGCCTATGAGACCTGGGTGAAGGCCTTGCCAGTGAAATAAACAACTGAACCGGCAAGCTGGAGCAATCGTTTATTAATGAAGGTGTGGTCTTTCGGATAAGAGGGCTTGTTGACAGTCCCCATGAGAACCACTTAAGAGAGGCGATCATGATTACATTCTTCAAAGAAGCGGGTCTTTGGGACTACCTGATTTTTGCGGGTGTGGCGTTTTTTGTGATACGCGGGTTTGTGCGTGGCTGTTCGGGCGAGATGGCTCGCTTAGTCGGAACAGTGACCGCAGCTGCGGTCGGGTATTTCGGTTTTGCTCCCATTGCCAACCTAGTTCTGGCAAATAACCTGTTTGATGGCAATGAGTATGCGGGGCGTTTGGTGGTCTTCATCTTAATGGCGGTGCTCTGTATTGCCATCTGGTTTGGGTTCAGCTATTTCTTGTCGGAAGCACTAAGTTTGGCCATTGCACAACCGTTTGACGCATTGGTGGGGGGCGTAATCGGTGGGGTTAAAGCCATTGTTCTGGTGGCTGTTTTGGTTACGCTTGGCCTGCTCAACCCAAAAGCTGAGACGCGGGATCGAATCAAATCGCAATCCAGTACTACGCGGTTACTGGCCCCTGTGTTGCAACATATTACCAGCCCTGAACGGTAGGGGCTTATGGGGCCCAAAATACCACAAAATACGATGGATGATACGCTCTTGATGATGCGAGCACGGGAGGATGACCTTGTCGCGTTTGAAATCCTCGTGACTCGCCATCAAAAAATGTTATTGAACTATTTTGCGAGAACGGGCGTTCAATATGATGGTGAGGATCTCGTTCAGCAAACCTTTCTGAGACTGTACCGTTATCGCAAGCGTTATAAGCCGACGGCTAAGGTTACAACCTTTCTGTTTTTGCTGGCACGACAGGTCTGGATTGACGAGTTGCGTCGTCGAAAGCGCTTCACTCGATTGAAAGAGGGTCTGACTGCCGAGATCAGAACTGAGGCGTATGAACCGGCCGCCGCCGAAGGGTTGACAACCGGTGTCATGGATTTGCCACAGGCATTGGCGCGACTACCGGAAGGACTTCGGCAGGTGGTGGAACTGGGAGTTTATCAAGAGTTGCCCTATGCCGAGATCGGTCAGATTTTGAAGATACCGGTCGGAACGGTGAAATCGCGCATGTTTCATGCACTTGCCAAGTTGCGGTTGTTTCTGGAGGAAAAATGAATCTGAGTACACATCTCGAAACATTAAAACCCGTGGAGACGGAAGCCTTTCGGTCGTTGGTAAAGCGCTTGTGCGACAGGCCTGAGCAGGAACCCTCCGAGGGGTTGACTGCGCGCGTGATGGCTACCGTTGTTGCGGAACGTGGTCGTACGCAGCATCGTCGGCCTTGGTGGGGTGTGGCGGCGGCAGTTTTGATCATTTCGCTGACGTTGGCGATCTTGCGATTTACAGCCGGGCCTCTTGACGCGACACCCACGCCGGGCGATCCACTGGCTTGGCTGGCACAAAGTCAGGAATCAGATGGCACGTGGTCACCCGCGCGCCATGGCGGGGCTGAGGCGTATCGACCTGCGTTGACCGCCTTGTCTGCTCTGGCCTTAGCCAGCGCGCCAGCCAGCACCCGCTACACACATCAGGTGGAACGTGCGTGCGCGGCGTTACGCGCATTGCAGACCCCAGAGGGCGCGTTCCGTGGCAGTGGTCGCGAGCAGGCGTATAATCAGGTGATGACCAGTTATGCGCTGACCAGGCTTTATTCGTCCTATCCGCAACTTAAATCAGTGGTGCAACGTGCCGTAGCTTATAGCAGTCAGCAGCAGAGTGCAGAAGGGGGTTGGGACTATGAAGCGGGTTCAGCGGGTAATGCTGCGTTGACCTCTTGGCAGGTGAGAATGCTGGCAGAAGCTAAGCAGCACGGATTCAGTGAAGCGGAAACGCCGTTACGCAAAGGGCTCCGTTGGGTACGAGGGAGCATGCAGGATGACGGGCATGTGGCGTACCACCGTGGCTCACGATCGCGTTCTGAGAGTCTGGAT
The DNA here is from genome assembly GCA_964610015.1 of uncultured Lentisphaeraceae bacterium. Classification (GTDB taxonomy): domain Bacteria; phylum Verrucomicrobiota; class Kiritimatiellia; order RFP12; family UBA1067; genus CAZSUM01. The sequence goes on along the minus strand of CAZSUM010000010.1, from coordinate 16,077 downwards.
GCCTTGGCGGCTTATGCGTTGATGACAGCCGGTAAAACGTATCCTGGCTTAGGCCAGTTGGGACGACAGGTTGCGGATCGTCTTGCCCCTGCTTCTGTGGATGAAACAGCCGATTGTTACCGTGATTACGCCAAATCGCTGGCACTCGATTCGGCTGGTGCGCGAAAACAGGCTGAGCAGATCAGGCGTCAGATGATCGCACATCAGAGTGCGGGTAGTCGTGATCAGTGGCAAGGTGTGGGGGGACGACTCTACACCACTGCGCTGACTTGTCTGGCTGCGAATACGCACACGCCATAAGATAACGCGTACCCGCCTCTTCTTAAGCAAACCGACCCCTGCGCTGGCGTTTGGGAGCAGTCGGACCTCCTTTGTTCCTCTCAAAGAGACGCTTCAGTCTTGACAGTACCTTTTGACAAGCACTCCGGTTTGTGGAAAACTCACGTCTTTAATCATCCTAAATGATGGGATAGACACGATGCACAGTTTTTCGAGCTCTATTGTTTCTCTGCTAGCACTGGTTGGCATGGCATGCGCGCAACAGCCGATTTCGCTCTTCGATGGTCAGACGTTGAAGGGGTGGCAGGCGATCACTTGTCAAGCCGAGGTCGTGGATGGCGCGATCTGTATCAAGGCCGGAAACGGGTTCCTGCTGGCTGACAAGACGTATGGTGACTTCGTGTTTGAATGCGATTGGAAAGCGCTCAACACCAATATGTGGGATTCTGGCATCTATTTTCGTGTTGATACCCTTCCGGCACCGGGTGCGAAATTTCCGTGGCCCAAGCAATATCAGGTGAATTTGCGCAAAGGCGAAGAAGGGGCTATCGGCGGAGCAGACAAAGCGAAATGTTCAGCGCTGTTCAAAAAAGGGGTGTGGAACCATTTCAAGCTGACCGTCAAGGGTGAGTGTGCAGAGTTGGACTTTAACGGCGAGAAGGCCTGGACGAAAAAGGGCATCACACCCGCGAGGGGTCATTTCTGCCTTCAGGCCGAAGTTCCGGGGGGTGGTCAGTTTCTCTTTAAAAATCTTACGATGATCGAATTGCCCTAAGCGAACAAGGTCAGCGTATTGGGCAGTCCAGGTCAAGTTGTTTTGCGTATCGACAAAAAGGGTTTTTTACGGCAATATGAGTGGTTTCGGGAGTCAATTTTATGACAGCCTGTTTGCCTGACGTACGCTAACGAGGAGATACAGATGGACGGGGTCAACGAGGCGAATATTTTAACAGATCCGGTGAGCTCGGCAACGTGTCCGAAGTGTAGCACGGTTTTGGATGTGGTGGGTTTGCCAGCATTTACGGCGGTGCAGTGTCCAACGTGCGAAACAGAGTTTCAAGTGCCAGCAAGGTTTGGCAATTTTCTGCTTTTGCAACTACTGGGCGCGGGTGGTATGGGCGGCGTTTATCGTGCGCGTGATGAGGGCTTGAAGCGTGAAGTTGCAATCAAAGTCATGCTCAAGAGTCTCGGTGATGATCCCCAGTTTGTGACCTCCTTCCAGCGCGAAGCGCAGGCGGCCGCCAGCCTCAACCATCCGAACATTGCACAGATCTACTCCTTTGGGCAGGAAAAGGGACAGCCCTATATTGCGATGGAGCTGGTTTCAGGCGGCAGTTTGGACAAGATGATGGCAGAGCAGGGCCCGATGGACCCAACCGCCGTGCTTCAAATTGGTGAGCAGATTGCCGAGGGGTTGCAGGAAGCGGCAGAAGCTGGACTGGTGCATGGTGATGTCAAGCCGGAGAACATTCTTTTTGATCAGGAAAAGAATGCAAAATTAGTTGATTTTGGATTGGCAGCGATGAATGCTGGTCCTGGCAATGATGTTTGGGGAACGCCTTACTACATAGCTCCAGAGAAAGTCAGGCGACAGAAGATCGATTTTCGCTCAGACATCTATAGTCTGGGGGCCACGCTTTACCATGCAATTGCGGGGATACCGCCTTTTGATGGCGAAGACGCGACTGCTGTGGTGAAAGCCCGCTTTGAAGGTCCCCCTAAACCGCTGAGCGAGATGCGCAAAAAATTTCCAGAAGAGGTTGAGGCCTTCATCAAGCGCATGTTGGAGGTGGAGCCCCAGTTGCGTTATCCCACGTATGGGTCATTGTTGGGCGATATACGGCGTTATCTTGCTAAGTCTAAGCCGGTCAAACTGACGGTAACGACCAAGAAAATTATGATTAAGGGGAAACGCCCGAAAAATATGACAGACCCCTCGCTCCCGCTGGGCGAGCTTGCCGGAGACGTGCCGGAGGGAATGGAGCCCGTCGAGCAGGACGTGCAGGAACCTGAGAGTGAAGAAGACGCAAGCAAGCGCGGACTGCGCATGATGGTGGGGATCTTTGTGGGCATTGTCGTGCTAATAGGGGTGGTCGGTGGTGGTATCTTCGGTGGGATGAAATTGATGACGGCCAATCGTGAAAAGGCCGCACAGGCTCAGCTGGAGAAACATCAAGAAAAAGCACGTGTTTCGATTGCAAAATCAATCGGACAGGCGCAAACCCTGCTTGAACGGATTAACGCTTATGTGCCCGAGGCGCTGGCGACAGTCAAGGAGGCCGAGGAGGCCGTGGTTGCGGTTTTAGGTGAAGAAGTTCGTGCCAGCATGAAGGTGCCGGAACCTGATTTTGAGCTACCGCAAACGCGTTTGCCGCAACAGCCCGCAGCTACGATTCCTGAGGTTGGTGATGCAACGAACGCGATGGCAACCGTGCAGGATGGCGGGGTGACTCAGCGTGTTGACGCTGCGGTTGCGGCTGGGGGTGCCTCGAATGCGCCGCCTGCTGTTGCTGGGGCTGAGACGACGAATGTAACCGCAGGGGTGGCAGAAACGCCCGTTGCGGTTGCTGAGAAGAGCGAGGTCGCGCCTGTTGACATTGATAGTGAAAACCTTCCGCCAGTGATTAAGATCGTGCGCGGGATGTTCGAGGATGCGTATCGCGTGAAGGGGGGTGCCCTGCTGGCACAGCATTTGATATCAGAGTTGGAGGTCCAGGCTAAGCAAGCGGAGTCCATGACCTCGCCGGATCAAACCAAGGCGTTGGTGGAATTGGCCAATACCTTGGTGCAGAAGGTCAGTGGTTTGCCCTACGTGCAAGAGATTGCTGATGTGGCAAGAAAAACCTCGCAACTTAAAAAGACCCTCTTGGGCGTCAAAGCGGATACGGCGGCATTGGTTGAGAGGAATCGTCAGGAGGCCGTTGAGTTGGCACGTCAGCGTCAAGAAGAAGCGGCGGCTGAGAAAAAACGTCAGGCGCAGGAAGCTCATCGGGAAAAGGTGGCTGCCGAGCGTGAGAAGGTGCAAGCCGCAGAACAGGCGAACATGGAAACGCTCAGAGAGTTGTCTTTCCGTGATGCCGTTAAAACGCTTCGTGAACTGCGCAGTAGCCTAGAAACAGATGAGGGAACGACTGCTGCGACGCTTGCGATTGATCGTGTTAACCGTATTAAAGAATTTCACAGCTATCTGATTTCCAAGGTCAAAGGGTTTCAATCCAGACGCGGTTGGTCGGTTGAGACGGCGGATATGAAGTCTTTGAAAGTGGGGAGTGTGAATATCTCCTGGCAGGATGTTTACAACAAACGACCTGAAATTGTGGCAGAGTTCATCAATGAGTTGGTGCGGAATGATACCGCTACCAGAGATTTAAAATTGAGTGAAAAAACCAAACTATTGACCAATGCGGCGCTCACGTTGAATTTGTTTTACAAGGAGCTGCCCTCTGCGCAGGAACTCGCCAAGCAACTTGCCACCACGGCGGCCCAACAGTTTGAGATTGAAGCCCCGATTATTAAACAACTTTTACCCGAATTTTTTACGGATTGACCATGCGTTATATCAGTACCCGTGGCGGCGGCGAACCGCTTTCGTTTAAACAGACGTTGTTGACAGGGTTGGCACGTGATGGTGGACTCTTCTTGCCGGAGACGATCCCTGATGTGCGTGATCGACTGGAAGGATGGCGCCAGCTCTCTTACACTGACCTTGCCTTTGAGGTGATCCGGCTATTTGTGGATGATATCCCCGAATCAGCGTTGCGACAGATTATTGAGAAGAGCTATGGTGTGTTCCGACATCCTGAGGTCACACCCGTGGTGGAGGTGGGGTCGCTTTACATGCTCGAACTCTTTCACGGTCCCACACTGGCGTTTAAGGATGTCGCGTTACAGTTCTTGGGAAACATGTTCGAGTATGTGCTGGCCGAAACCAGCGGGGACATGAACATTGTGGCTGCGACTAGTGGCGATACCGGAAGTGCTGCGATACAGGGGGTTCGCGGTCGTGAGCGGATTCGCATCTTTGTGATGCACCCGAAAGGTCGAGTGAGCCCGGTTCAAGAACGCCAGATGACCACGGTGTTGGATGCCAATGTTCACAATCTTGCGGTTAACGGTACCTTTGATGACTGTCAGAATATCGTCAAGGCACTGTTTAATGATTTGGCCTTTCGTGATCGGATGCATTTGGGCGCCGTCAACTCCATCAACTGGGCACGTGTTTTAGCACAGATTGTCTACTATTTTTATGCCGCGTTTCGTGTACAGGACACAACCGGCGCGACAGCGGTTCAGTTCAGTGTGCCAACCGGAAACTTTGGTGACATCTTTGCCGGTTATATGGCACGTCGTATGGGGTTGCCGATTGACCAATTGGTTCTGGCCACGAACGAAAATGATATTCTCTCGCGCTACTTTAACACTGGTACCTACAGTCTGGGAGAGGTGGCTTCGACACTGAGTCCGTCGATGGATATTCAGGTGGCGAGTAATTTTGAACGTTATCTTTACTATCTGGCACAGGGCAATGCCCATACACTCAACACATGGATGGAGAGCTTTAAAACCCATGGCACCTTGTGCCCCGGGGTTGTCGCAAAGGATTGTCGCATTGTGGCGGGACGTGGCGAAACTGAGACGGTGCTCACGACGATTCGTGCGTATTGGGAGACCTATTCTTACTTGTTGGATCCTCATACGGCTGTGGGCGTGAGTGTTGCGTTACGTTTCAAGCGCGATGATAAACCGATGATCTGTCTGGCGACCGCGCATCCCGCTAAGTTTAATGAGGCCATTCTTAAAGCTACGGGGTTGGATCTAGCGCATCACCCAATACTGGATGCGCTGGCAAAGCTACCCACTCGGGTCCAGAATGTACCTGCGCAAACAGAGGCGATCGCAGCGATTGTATCCGCAACTGTTGAAGGCGCATGATGATGGACACCCCGATGACATTCACCTGTCAGCGCTGTGGTGCCTGTTGCCGAGTGCCAGGATATGTGACTCTGGAGCCAGGCGAGGCCGAAACCCTTGCCGCTTATCTGGGCTTAACGCTTTACACATTTACAGAGCAGTACACACGATTGACCTTTAATCGGCAGGCCTTGTCGCTCATTGAGCAGGCCGACGGCAGTTGTGTGTTTCTTGAGACTGATAACACCTGCCGCATTCAACCCGTTAAACCAGAGCAGTGCAAAGGCTTTCCCTTTCGCTGGCGAACGCGAGCGCTTGAGGGTGTCTGTCCTGCTTGGAAGGCTGCCAACAGCGCTGTCGGAGTTCATGAGTGAACAAAGCAGAGTAAACGGTATGGGTTGGTAGCAACGTCAGGGTGGGTCTTCTGGTAGGGATGTCTCCCCCTTCGGAACGCCGTAGCCTTGGCAGAGGTGTCGAGACGTCCGCAGGTCCATGGTTCGCTGCCTCCCACCCGTGCGGAATCAGAACCCCGTTTTTCTGTTCAACCGGCATGTGGTCAGACCCACAGGTGCATGGATTGTCAATACAGAACTGATCTGGTATAGTTACACACAACGATCGAACAATCCAAAACACAACGATAAGGAGGCACATATGGCACAGGTGACCTTTAAAGGCAATCCAGTTAAAACCGTTGGTGACCTGCCAGCAATCGGCACCAAGGCACCCGCATTTTCGCTTACGGCAGGAGATCTCTCTGACGCAACACAAACGACTTACGAGGGTAAGCGCGTGGTGCTGAACATCTTCCCAAGTATTGATACGCCAGTGTGTGCGGCCTCTGTGAGGCGCTTTAATGCTGAGGCGTCGGCTCTGGGAGAGACGCAGGTCCTTTGCATCTCAGCGGATCTTCCCTTTGCGCATGGGCGCTTCTGTACGGTGGAGGGACTGGACAACGTTATTCCGCTTTCAACATTCCGTTCGCTTGAATTTGGTCAGGATTACGGTGTAACCATTGTCGAGGGACCGCTACGTGGCTTGCTCTCACGCGCAATTGTAATTATCAATGAGCAGGCTCAGGTGATCTACACGGAACAGGTTTCGGAGATCACACAGGAACCGGATTATGAGGCTGCCCTGCGTGCGTTGGCCAAGTAACGTGGCGTTTTAAAAGTAGGGTTAAAAAAACAGAAAAACCCCCATGTCCAAGTGATTGGAGATGGGGGTTTTGTTTATGCAGAGGTCTGTGAGGGTTAGTGTTTAAAGCTACGCTGACCTGTGAAAACCATGGCTACATTAGCTTCGTTACAGCAGTCGATCACATCCCAGTCACGCATGGAGCCGCCGGGTTGCACAATCGCGGTAATGCCTTCGCGGATGCCAACTTCTGCGCCATCTCGGAAAGGGAAGAAGGCGTCGGAAATCATGCTACATCCCAAGAGTCCGCCCCGTCGAGCGGTGACCTCCTCGTCGATTTCGGTCATGCGGGTTTTACCCGTATCCTTAAACTTCATTTCTAGTTCATTGTAGGGCGTGCCATATTTTTCCCACGCAATCCAATCAGCCAATTTGCGGTAGGCCTTATCGCGGGCAATTTCTGCTACGCCAACACGGTCTTGCTCGCCAGTGCCAATGCCGACGGTGACACCATCTTTGACATAGAGGACCGAGTTACTGGTAACGCCTGCTTCCACCAGCCAGCCGAAAATCAGATCTTCAAACTCTTGCACCGTGGGCGAGCGTTTAATCTGATGAACCGTGCCGTCCTTTTGAGTACAAGCCGCAGGCATTAGTTGTGCGGCTGTTCGCGCTTCAGGGACAAACGACCATTGGGTCACAAGGCCACCATCGATCAGTGATTTGAAATCGACAATACGCTTGGCGACAAAATCTGTAAGCCGGGCCATGTTATTGATGCGCATGACACGCAAATTCTTTTTCGTAGCAAAGAGCTCCATGACACCTGGCGCAAACTCGGGTGCAACGACGACTTCCGCGTAATTTTCGATCACCAATTTGGCGGTTTCAAGATCCACTTCACGATTCAGCGCGATACAGCCACCGAATGCAGCTAGGCGATCTGCACGGTTGGCACGGGCATAGGCTTCTGCCAGCGAAGTGGCTTTGGCAACGCCACACGGGTTGTTGTGTTTAACGATGACAGCGCAGGGGGTGTCGTTGAGATAGCGCAGGATGTTTAACGCATTGTCGGCATCGGTCAGGTTGGTCTTACCCGGGTGTTTGCCTGACTGGACAAGGTTTGGGTCAGAGGCTAAGAAGTGGCCTGGCCCTAGCGCGGTGACCTCGCCAAGCGTTAGATTTCCGTTAACCAGCTTGTAAAGTGCGGCTTCTTGCCCCGGATTCTCGCCATAACGCAAGCCCTTCTCTTCTCCGTTAATAACCCACGAGACCTTTTCGTAACAGAGCGTTTGACGCTGGTTTGCATCAATAAATGAAATTTCCATTCTGGGAGTAAAATGATCATCCATAATGGTTTTATAAGCGGCTTTTAAATCAATGGCCATGGCTCTCCTTCCGCGTGACAGATAGACAATAGGAACTTTTAAGAGTCCTGAGTTTACGCACTCAGGGGGCTTTTGTCAAAGAATCGCAGACCGCAGTTAGTGAGAAGATAATTGACAGGAAGTTATCGGATACGGCATGATTTCAAATTATGGATGACACTAATTCTTACCTTGCTTTGTTTTTCGAACCTATTCGTCAGTTTCTTCAGGATGATACTGTCTCAGAAATTCTGATCAATGGACCGAATCAGGTGTTTATTGAGATGAAAGGAAAGTTGCAAGCCACAGAGGCACGCTTTGTTAGTGAGCCAGCGCTCAAGGCGGCTGTGGTCAATGTGGCCAAGAACGTGGGGCGTATGCTGAATGAGGATAATCCCCGGCTCGATGCACGGTTGCCGGACGGCTCGCGTGTGCATGCCGTGATTCCGCCGCTGTCGCGGAATGGCACGGTTGTGGCAATCCGCAAATTCAAGAAAGAGAAGTTGACCATTCAGCAACTGATTACCTTCGGGAGCATTACTGAGTTAGGGGCACAACTAATTGATGTGATTGTGAAATTGCATAAAAATGTGATTGTCTCAGGCGCGACCTCTTCGGGTAAAACCTCGGTATTGAATGTCCTCAGTAGCTTCATTCCCGAGAGCGAGCGGATTCTGGTGATTGAGGATGCGAGTGAGTTGCAGTTGCAGCAGGCGCATACCGTTTGTTTTGAGACGCGCAAGCCAGATAAAAATGAGAAGGGTGAAGTAACCATTCGCGATTTGATTCACTCAGCCTTGCGGTTGCGCCCGGATCGAATGGTCATCGGTGAGATTCGAGGGGGTGAGGCACTGGATCTATTGCAGGCCTTGAATACTGGTCACGCGGGGAGTATGTCTACGATTCATGCCAACAGTTCACGCGACTGTCTCTCACGCATTGAGACCTGCGCCTTGCTTAGTGGAATCGATATTCCGCTCTCTGCATTGCGTTCACAAGTGGCTTCAGCGATCGATGTGGTGGTTCATACGGCCCGGCTTTCAGATGGATCGCGCAAGATTACGGCGGTGTCGGAAGTGCTGGGCTTGAAGGATGGCGAGTATGTGCTACAGGATCTCTATCTCTATTGTGTCAAGGGAATCGGTCCTGATGGAACACTCGACGGCATGTTTTCCGGGACTGGTAAGATCCCGACCTTTATTCAAGATGCGCAGTTGCGGAATTTAAAGTTGGACCCCGCGATCTTTGAATGCGCGTCTTAACTGCAATAAAAGTGTGCTGACAAGCGCGTAAAGACGAACGAAAGCATTAGAAAAAACAGCGCAGGAAGTAGGCCCGTCAAGCCGGTGATGGCACAAAAGGCTGCTTGCACCAAGAGCAGATTACGGATGTGTCGGCCAATGATCTCAGGCATGGATAACAGCCGGGAAAGAGGGCCCCCCAATAACCAGGCCTGCATCAGAGCCATGATCATCAGAAAAATATAGATGGAGGGCGTACTGCCGGTCAGTCGCTCTTGCGCGGATAATAGGATGAGCAACCCTGGCAGCAGAATGAGCAAGGCTAAGAAGGGTAACCAGCGGGTGGATTGTTGCGGTTGCTGTGGGTCCATCTCATGGCGTGCTAATGTCGAAAAGGCAACCACGTAGAGAGTGAGCCCCCCCGCGGCAAACAGAACAGGGGCAGACACGGTGTTGATCACGGGGTCTAGGCAGGCTGGGTCGGCGGCACAAGCACCGAGTAGCAGACTGGTTCCACGGCACAACCCCATGGTTAGGACACCGAGAACGGGGATCCGTTTGAAGTACGCATTGTAGAGGATAATGAGGGCTGCCAACAGGGCTGCGACTAACAAGGCCGGGCGTCCAGCAGAGGTCGCGAGATTAAGTCCAGAGAGGCCCATGGCGATTGCGGCCATGCGTGCTTGGGGCACTGTAATTTGGCCACTAGGCAGGGGCCGTTCCGGGCGTTCACAAGCATCAATCTTCAGGTCGAGCAGATCATTGAGAATTAGACCGAAGAGGTAGAGACAGAGCGAAGCCCCGGCTGCGGCAAACAATGGGAGCACACGCTGAGGGGTGCGCCCAATTGTTGCAAGCAAAAAGCCAGCAATGGGGTCTCCGGGCACGGAGAGTAAATTGGGAACCCTGCAAAGTCGGAACCATGGCAGGAGCGTATTAATCTGTCGCACGCGGGGACCCCTGTTCTTACTTTACGATCGGGGTCAATACCATGTTGCGGTAATCAACATTTGTGTGGTCGCCCTGCAGATAAATGGGCCCCGGAAGGGTCTCGTCCGAAGTCAAGGCACCCCCAGTGCATCCGAGCACAGGCTGGTTATCGATGATGTTTTGGCCATTGAGAATAACCGTCAAATGGCGATCAACGAGGGTGATGTCCAGTGTCTGCCACTCATTCGCGGGTTTCTCTGCTGATACCGAAGGGGTGATCCGGCTATAGAGCGCACCCAAAAAGTGAGGATCGCGGGGTTTGCCATACGATTCCGCAATCTGCACTTCGTAGATTCCGCGCAAATAGATGCCACTGTTGCCGTTCGGAGGTACGCGCACGTCAGTTTTCAGATTGAAATCCTCAAAGACGGCCTCTGTGCGAATGTTGGTACCATGGGGCTTCTTTCCGTCAGGTTGCTCTTCCATGAGGTTACTCAGGATGCCATCCTTGATGCTCCAGAAGTTGGGGGCATTTTTATTCATGATCTGCCAACCGCTTAGGTCATTTTGAGCCAAAAGCGGAAGAGGGGTGCCGAACTTCACTTTGGATAGATCAGGGCGCGGGGGTAGATCAGCGATCTTCTTGCCCGTGAACGTACTCTTATTGAGTTGCTTGCCATTCTCGTCAACGGTCTCCGTCGTGAGGCTGAGGAGGTCGCCCTCTCGTTTGGCCGTAATCGTTTCGACATGCACGACAGGTTTGCCATCTTTTTTCTGGTTCCGCTTGCGAAGCACAATTAAAGAACCGTTTTCCAGACGCGTCTCGGATGTTGGGACCACACTTCCACCGCCCCAGAGGATGGCACTTTTCAGGGTGTTGTCAGCCTGCATCTCAACGCCGAGCCAGCCCGCAGCCTGATTGGGCAGAGTTAACGCCCAACGTCCGATATACGGATTATCCGATGAGCAACAACAGGCCTTAGCCGCGTGCAGAGTTGAGGTGCCACACAGAACCGTAGCAGCCGCAAGGCCGCACGCCCAACGAGAGTAAGTTTTAATTGTAGACATGCGTTAATTATCGCTTGTGAGGTGTTGAAAAGACAAGCACAAATCAGGTGCGGAAGGATCGCGTTGATCCAGATTTGGTAACCCGGAACTCAGAAAAGCACTTCAATGTCTGTTTTACCGTTGACGGGCGCAGTTTCGAAATCGACGTACGAGGATTCGCCGACTTTCACAGGGGTGAATTTCGCATCCTGTCGATTTACGCGCAGGCGCGTGCAGGTTTTGTTATCCGGAAGGAGGATGTGCGCGTTAATCTTTTTTGCAGGGGAATAAACGACATAGCGGAGTCCGTTCTGCTTCAGGACGTAACGGACGTCCACCCACACGTGCGAAACCTCGTACCCAGTCACGTAACGAAGTTCGGTGTAATCCGTCACCGGCCAGCGCGGCGCAAAGAAAATCTCCTCGTATTTGCAGCCGAGGTCCTTCATGCCAGCGAGGCCCTCGTCGATCGCGGATAGAACTGCCGCTGCGCCCCAGGCACTCGGACCACCGCCGGTCATGTTGGCTTTGCCGTCCTTGCGATTATAAAGGAAGTAAACCTCGCCTTCGCGTTTGACCACCTGTTGGAAGCGGGTGAGGATATCCCAAGCGTATTTTTCGCGGCCGTTGTTGAAGGCCGCCTTCGCGAGTTCGCCTGCCGTGAAGGGGGAGATCGCGCCGTTGATGTATTCGCCCCAGTTGCAGAAGTTCGTGTAGGGCGGATCGATCGAGAACCATTCCGCGAACGCGTCGGTCGTCTTCCGGCGCGTCTGGTATTCATCGATCACTGACTGCGCCTGTTCAAGCGTGCAGACGCCGCGGTTGATGTCGTAGGTGTTCGAAAGCGAAAGCCGCACCGACTCTTTTTCGTCTGATCCTTTGTGCCCGAGGTGGAGCTGGTGTATGAAATACGTGCCGTTCCAGAGGTGCTTGAACATGTTCACGCGCAGGGCTTCGGCGCGTTTGCGCCAGGAGGCCGCCTTCGCAGTGTTCCCGAACCGGTCGTTTAGCCAGGCGAGCTGCATCATCGCTTGATAGACGCCCGAATTGTCGCCGTGCATGATCGACATCGGTGTCTTGTCGTAGATTCGGCGGTTCCAGAGGTCCTCCTCGTAGGTGAAGTCCCAGGTGTCGATCGTGAAGGAACGCTTCACGAGACCGTGCTCCGGGTCCCAGCGTTTCGGATTCGACGTCATGTAGTCGATCGCCTTCTCAAGCGAAGGGAGCGTCTTCTTCATCCACGCGTCGTCGGCGCATGCCAGAACACCTTCGGGTCGCGGTTCCCGGGCGACAGCTGCGGGATGACGGGGTTGCCCGCATACTTCTCGTACCGCCGCCCGTCGTGCGAAAACGCGAGACACTGCGTGAACGGCTTCCCCTTCTCCCCGGCGGCGGTGTAGAGGAGGACGTGCGCGTCCTTCCCGAAGCCCGCCGTGTTCTCCCGGTCCACCACGCCCGAGCCGCTGAACATCATCCCCATCGTGTCCGGCGCGAGGATGGGCTTCCGCTCCTCCCAGTGGACGAGGTCCGTCGAGACGGCGTAGCCCCAGTGCATGTTCCCCCACTGCGTCCCTGTGGGGTTGTGCTGGTAGAAGAAGCGCCATTCGCCGTTCTGCCACGTCAGGCCGTTCGGATCGTTGACCCATCCGAAACGCGGCGTGTACCGCAGCTGCGGACGGTTCGGGTCGCGCGCGAGGTCCGGCGGTTCCGCGTAGGCGTACTTCCCGGGCCGCCGGCAGACGAGCGTACGCCGTCCCGCGATCTCCGCGTCGAACAGCGTCGCGTCGGACTTCGCGTCGTACCACACGGCGACGCGCACCGTGTAGTCCCTGTCCACCCCCGGACCTTCCCGATGGCGAAGTTCCCGCCGCGGTGCGGTACTTCCTGGCGGTTGACCGCGTTGATCGTCCGCTCCTTCGCGGGCAGGCGCATCAGGATCTCCCGCAGCGTCTCGCGCCGGGGCGCCACGCCGTCCGCACCGCAGTCCGAGAACTGGGCGCGCCGTTCAGCGGCGTCGACGCGCAGCTCCAGACGCGCCCCCTGTTCCGAGACGAACGTGTGCGCAAACGTCGCCCCCGCCGCGACCTCAAAGGTCCGCACGTCGCCGGGCGGCGGCGCCTCGGGCAGCCACTTCGTCCCGAGCCGCCCGTCCGGCTCGGCGACGAGTTCGCGCAGACAGAGCCAGCCGCCCCAGCCGTGGACGTGGTTGATCCACCCCGCGAGAATCCGCCGGTCGCCGTGCCAGGGCGCGACCATCGGCACGGCCAGTCCCTCGTAGAGGTCGTCGCCGCTCTCCTCCCAGACCTCCCACGTGCCGGGCTTCCCGGACGCGGAGTGGTCCATCATGAAAAAGCCCTGGATGACGTAGGAATGCCCCTTCCACGAGAAGACACTCGGACAGTCCCCGCGCGCGTGCTTCGTGTCGTCGGCGACCGTCCATCCCCCGAAGCGGTCGCTCCGCCAGAGGCGCACGTAGTCGGCGAGGCCGAGCGAGCCGTCCGGGCGGTTGTAGACGGTGGGGTTCTGCGCGGCGGTGAAGAGGACGCCCGACTTCTCGAAGCGCAGACCGTCCGCCGACGAGGCGTAGGTGCCGCCCTGCGGCACGGCGGGCGCGAGGTCGGCCATGCGGAAAATCCCTTCCGCACCGCCGTGCGCGGCGCGCCACGCAGCCATCGCGGGCCCCGTCGTCTGCGCCCACGGCACGGTCCGCACGGTGTGGAGGCCGTAGGCGAGATGGTACTTCCCCTCCCAGCGGAACGGCGTCCCCGTGCCGTGCGACTCCCACGGCGCGGTGAGCGCGAGCGCGGGATGCTCGAACCACTCCGTCAGGTTCGTGGTGGAGAGGTGCGCGAAGTAATGCGCCCCCCGCCCCGCACGCGACTTGTGGTGGCGGCGGTCGTAGAGGTAGAAGACGTGGAAGCGCCCACGGTCGAACCCACAGACGACATCCCCCACCCAGGCGTTATGGTCGTTCGGCGTCCAGTACTGGATTGGGCGCGTGACGGGGCGCGCGGCGGACGGCCCGTAATCCGCCTGCACGAGGTCCGACGCCGCGCCGAGACGGAACGCCGCCGCCCGCACGCGCGGCGAGAACGTCGTCGCGACGGGCTCCTCCGGCCAGGCCGCCGCGTACCACGGGAACTCCTCGTCGAAAAGGCCCGCGAGAGACAGTTGCCAATGCGTGCCGTCGTAGTTGAGGCGCACCTCCTCCTCGCCGAGGTCGCGCGGGACGGCCGCGAGCGGGATGCCGATGCGGGCGGCCGGACCGGGCAGCTTCGCCTCCAGGACGGGACAGGCCCCGTCCGCGCGGCTGAACGGCAGGTAGTTCCCCATGCCCCGGTCGTAGGCGAATCGTCCCGCCTTGCGCACGTACAGTTCCACGCCGCCGGGCACGGCCCACAGGCGTTCGTCCTCCCGTACGTCCGCGAGATCGACGCGCAGCGTCGCCTGGAAGCCGCCGTTCGTGACGGCCGCGCGCGACGCCGAGAGCCGCTCCATACGCAGCGCGCGGCCCGCCGGGACGGGCGGCGGCAGCGTCGCCGTGCGCCCGGGCGGCAGCCACACCCCGTCGAGCTGCGCGCCCTGCGCCGCCGTCACCGCGTTCGAGAGGACGATCGTGCGGTCGGCCCGCTCCGTCCACCACGCGGCCTCTTGGTCTGTGAAGTGGTTTTCGGGGCAGACGCGCACGGTGAACCCGCGCGCGTCTATCATCGCCCCCATCGCCACCACGCCCAGCAGAAAAAGTCGCGTACACATCCGACCCTCCGTTTTTCTCCGTGCAGGCGCACCCGCGCCAGCACGACTGATCGGCTTACGTTCTCCGACCTGAAAACGGCCCCATCGTATGCTTTTCGACCCCCGCCGTCAACGTCGGGCGTCGAAAAATCCCCGCCGGGCCGCCCGGTGCGACTTGACATAAACGCCGTTATCCGCCCTCACCTTATTCCGCCTCTCCCTCGAAAAATGCAGCTTATACGTCCTATCCTTAGTCTGCTTGGAAGTTGTCTCATTTTTCTCCTTTTACTTAATCGCCCAGCCGGTTTGCCAGCCAGCGTTTGAAGCCGGGCAAATCTTTCCAGGCGGTGGCCACATCCATCTGTCTGGCAGACGGATCTTCGCGGGTGAAGCCGGCATCGTCCACGCGGATGCCAAGCTTCTCCATCACGCAGAACGACTGCGAGACCGCCAGATACACCGCCGCACAGTCGTAGAGCGTCGTGCTGGAAACGGCGGGGTCGGCAGGCTTCCAGCCTTTCGCCGCGTTGTAGTCGGACCAGGCCCGATAGTTCTGCATCAGGGCCTGCGCAACCGGATTCTGCGCGTCGCGCACGCGGGCATAGTCCGCGCCTCGGAGCAAGATCCGGGCGCAGGTGTCCAGCGGCGTGATCACGGTCTCGACCCACGGCGCGGAGAGGGCGGCGCGGCACGCGGCGGGATTGACCCGGACATTCGTTTCGGGACACGGCTTCGACGTGGGGCCGTAGCCGACCCGGACGCTGCCGTACATGCCCACGAAGCGGGCCTTCTGCGCGATGCGCGGCTCGCGGCGGAGCGCCTCCTCCATGTTGGGCGTCGGCCCGATAAAGAGCAGGGTCACCGGCTCTTTGGATGCCATGACCAGGTCGATCATCGCCTGTACGCCGTCGCGGTGAACCTTGCCCGGATAACGGTCGAGCTCATAGCCTTCGAACCATGTGCTCTGCGGCAGGTTCTCGTTGCGCCCGTCATCGAAGCCGATTCCGACCGCGATGTCCGTGCGCTTGACGGCTTCGAGGAATTTGGCGATCAGACGCGCCCGCGGAAGGATCGTACCGCTGTCGCCGAGGACCAGCTTGACGTCCAGCTCCGGACACTTTAAAGCCAGCGCGAGCGCCCACGTGTCATCGATGTCGCCTCCGATGTCCGTGCTGAGAATCACCGGGATGCGGGCCGTCGCGGCCTTGTCCCCCGCCGTTTTCGCCTCTGTCCCCGCCCCCGCGCAGAACGCCGCCAGCGACAGGCCGACAGCAAAAAATGAAACCCTCATTTGGGTGCTGTGATTTTAGCTATAATGTAATATTTTATCATTAAAAATTATTGGCAATGAAGTTATAAATAATTTTCAATAAAAATAAATATTCATTAAATTATTCATTCTAATAATTCCGACTTTCCGTTTAATCGTG
>CAZSUM010000009.1:0-22813 GCA_964610015.1 uncultured Lentisphaeraceae bacterium | reverse complement strand
GGGTTGCGGGCTCTGCCTGCATTAGGTGGTTGCGGTAATCACGGCTTTGATGCGGCGCACACCCGCTGAAGAGGACTCTTCCTTTTTGATCTTGAAGCCGCCCAATTCACCCGTGGTGTTCGCATGCGGTCCACCGCACACTTCCATCGAAAAATCACCCACGGTATAGACCTTCACTTGCTCGTCGTATTTGCCAGTGAACAGGGCGGTAGCGCCCTTATTTTTGGCCTCTTCGATGGTCATGGACGTCACCGTGATAGCGAGATTCCGTTTAATCTGCTCATTGACGATCTCCTCAACCTGTTTGACCTGTTCAGGGGTCATCTTTTCAGGATGGGAAAAGTCAAAGCGCAGACGTTCAGGGGTGATGTTTGAACCTTTTTGCAGGGCGTGGGGTCCGAGGACCATCTGCAGTGCCTTATGCAACAGGTGCGTAGCGGTATGCAACCGCGTCGTTGCCACGGTATTATCAGCCAACCCGCCTTTAAAGGTGGCATCACCTTGTTTGGAAAGCTCCTGATGCTTCTTAAAGGCCGCATCATAGCCATTGCGATCAACCTTCAAGCCCTGTTCGGCGGCCAGCTCTTCGGTAAATTCCAGCGGGAACCCATAGGTGTCATAAAGTTTAAAGGCGGTTCGTCCTGAAAGGATAGTTTGACCGTGTTGTTTAAGCGCTTCCATCACCTTGTCAAATTCACGTTGACCGGCTGTTAAAGTTTTCTCAAAACGGTCCTCTTCGGCGATCAGTTCGCGCAGGATGGTTTCGCGGTTGTTTGCCAGTTCAGGATAGGCATGCTGGTAATGAGCAATGACAATTTCGGCCAACGTGCCGGTGTAGCCGGAGGCGATGCCCAGCAGTTTGGCGTAGCGGACCGAGCGGCGGATCAGGCGGCGAAGCACATAATTGGCGCCCACATTGCCGGGTTTGACGCCACCTCTGGGGTCACCCAGAATAAAGACCGAGGTTCGCATATGGTCAGCGATAATCCGTTCAGCCTTCACTACAGCTTCGGTGTTCTCAGGACAGGAGGTTGAGAGTTCGCGAATCTTGGACATTAGGGGGGCAAACAACTCGGTTTCAAACACTGTTTTGCAGCCATTCATCATACAAATGGTGCGCTCGACGCCCATGCCTGTATCAACATTACTCTGTTTAAGGGGCTCATACGTGCCTTCTGCGGTTTTGTTGTACTGCATGAAGACATCGTTCCAGATCTCGATGAACCGGCCGCAACGGCAACCCGGACGGCACGTCGCTGAGCAGGCGGGTTGACCGTTATCAATAAACATTTCAGTGTCAGGGCCACAAGGACCCGTTGTCCCTGCCGGACCCCACCAATTATCCTCTTTGGGGAGTGCATAAATGCGCTCATCTGGGATCCCGAGACTTTTCCAGATGGCGATGGATTCGTCATCACGCGGAATATCCGCCTCACCACAAAAGACCGTGACACTGAGTTGGTCTGGCGAGAAACCCAAATGTTGAGTTAGAAATTCGAAAGACCAAGAGATCGCCTCTTTTTTGAAATAATCCCCTAGCGACCAGTTTCCGAGCATTTCGAAAAAAGTCAGGTGACAGGCGTCGCCAACGGCATCAATATCCCCAGTTCGCACGCACTTCTGCACATCGGTCAGGCGTGTACCAGACGGGTGTTTCTCCCCGAGCAAATAGGGAACGAGTGGATGCATACCGGCGGTGGTAAAGAGCACAGTTGGATCATTCTCAGGAATCAACGAAGCGCCTGAGATGATGGCGTGCCCTTTTGACGCGAAGAAATTCAGGTATTTGTCACGGAGCTGGTCGGCTGTCAGTTTCATTGAATATCACTGGTTAAGAATGGGTAAACACAAGCGTAACAATCGCTTTTGGGTAAACAGTTTAGCGAAGTTGGCCTGAGCTGTTAAGTCAAAAGGCCATGCGCGCGTTACCTCACAAGGAATGACACTGAAAATGCTTGGCTTTAACGATTGGATTTTCCCCCCATGCGGGCGGGACGCCAGTGCCTTGGCAGAGGTGCCGAGGCGTCCGCGACGGGGAAATGGCTGCGTGGACCTGAGGCCCTTGCGTCCATTGGCCTCTGTCTGTGCGGTGGGTCTTGACGTTTGGGGCGTGGATTGGGACAATACAAGCAAAAGGAGGTTAGAATATGGAACTATCCAATGAACAGCGTGAGGCTGTACAAGCATGGGTCGCGGCGGGTGCTTCGCTCTCTGAGGTGCAACAGCGATTGAAAAGTGAATTTGATATCCGCATGACCTATATCGATGTGCGGGTTCTGGTGCTTGACTTGGGCGTGAGCGTTCGCGAGAAACCAGAGCCAAAGCCACAGCCGAAACCAGCGGCAACCCCAGAATCAGCGGCGCCTGAGGTACCTGGCGATGAGGGGCAGGATGATCCTTATGCGGATGCATTCGACGACTCAGGCGAGGCCGATGCTCCGGGAATGTCTCAGGTCTCGATGACCCTTGACCGAGTGGTGGTACCCGGAGCGATGGTGAGTGGCGAGGTAACCTTCTCGGATCAGGTCAAGGCGCGCTGGGTGATTGATCAGACAGGGCGTTTTGGTCTGGAACCTGATCAGGTTGGCTATCGCCCATCAGAGTCGGACTTACAGGCTTTTCAGATGAAGTTGCGGCAGACATTGCAACAGCATGGCTATGTTTAATTGAAAGTGGAGCGATTATGCAAATCGGATTTATTGGCGCAGGTAAAATGGCGGAGGCGATTCTCGCTTCCATGATTAAAACGGAACAGTGCGAACCTTGGGAAGTGGTGGCCTGCGATAAAGATGCGGCACGTCGCGAATACATGGAGCAGCAGTATGGAGTGATCGTGACCGACGATCCCCTGCAAGTGCTCAAACAGGCCAAAGTGCTGATTCTGGCTGTGAAACCACAGGATTTGGGAGCTGTGCTGGAAGTGATCAAGCCTAAGTTGAGTGGGCGCTATCTACTGATTTCCATTGCAGCGGGCAAAACGCTGGCAAAGATCCAGCGCGCGGCCGGTAGTACCGTACGTGCCATTCGCGTGATGCCGAATCTGGCGTTGATGGTACAGGAGGGTATGAGCGTTTATTGTGCTGCCAAGACTACCAAACCTGCGGACCGCAAATTGGTAGCCAACATTTTTGGTGGTGCGGGCGCTGTGCTGGAGTTACCCGAGAAGTATTTCGACGCCGTCACGGCGTTGAGCGGATCGGGACCGGCTTTTGTCGCGTATGTCGCGCAGGCGTTGATGGAGGGCGGCATTGCGCTGGGGTTGCCAGAGGCCGCAGCACGTTTGTTGACAGAACAGACCCTCGTGGGTACGGGCATCTATCTACAAAACACGGGGAGTGACATGGCCGGGTTTATTGAAGCAGTGACATCGCCCAAAGGAACAACCGCAGCGGGAATGGCCGTGCTAAAGCGCTCAACGGTTACCAAGACTTTGGCCAAAACCCTCGCGGCGGCGGCTAATCGCAGTGCGGAGCTGAGCAGCTAGGCTGTCTCAGAAGGAGGGGTTAGGCGTGGACGTTACAACAGGCCAAGCGCGACGCGTCGGCTTTATCGGCCTCTTGTTGGAGAAACGCGAGGGCGTAGAGGCCGTGAATCGTCTGCTCTCTGATCATGCGGAACTGATTCTCGCGCGCGTGGGTTTACCCCGGCATGAACGGGGTGTTGCGGTCATCACGCTGGTGGTGGAGGCCACAACTGATGAACTCGGTGAACTCACGGGGCGTTTAGGTGTCTTGCCGGGCGTTTCAGTGAAATCCGCGTTATCCAAAGAGCACAAGCGTAATTTGAGAGGCTGAGGGTATGCGAAAGCAGAGGTGCAATCTGGATCGGGTTCTGATGATAATCCTAGGGGGGGCACTGGGGCTTGCCGAGTATTGCGTTGCCGCACAACCGCTGGTCATGGTTTCCATTCCTCCACAGGCGTGGTTAGTCAAGCAGTTGGCAGGTGATACCGTGATGGTTACAACCTTGCTCAATGCGGGTGGAGACTTGCATCTCTATGAGCCCACAGCGCGGCAGGTGCGACAGTTAGCGGGTGCGACCTGTTATCTAACCTTGGGGTTGCCTTTTGAAACGCGGCTCACGGCGCAGGTACGCGAGAGCGGGACGGGACCGCGTGTGGTTGCCATGGATGCAGGGATTGAGAAGATCGGTGCGCATCAGCATGATCATCCCCAGACACCTCCAGAGGAGGAGCCCATCGTCTGTACACATGATCACGGGGGTGACCCGCACATCTGGCTGAGTCCTAGATTGATGTGCGTGATGGCATCGAACACCGCTACGGTGTTGTCGCAATGTTTGCCCCAGCCCCTGCCAGCCTCTGCGCTGGAGCGGGTGATCAAAGAGATTCAGGCAACCGATGCGGCCGTACGTGCACGGCTACAAGCGCTGACGCCACGCACTTGGGTGGTGTACCACCCCTCATGGAACTACTTTGCAGCAGCGTATAACCTAACCCCTCTGGTGTTGGAGCAGGACGGCAAAGCGCCGTCGGCGCGTCATTTGGTAGAGATGATTCGGCAAGCCCGAGAGGTCGGGGTAACCACGGTGTTTGCGGCAAAACAGTGTCAGCCGCGACCGGCTCGCCTGCTGGCACAACAGATCCATGCGCGTCTGGTGATGCTAGATCCTTTGCAGGAAGATTGGCCCGCTTTGCTACGCGAAGCCGCCGACTCTCTGGCAGGAAGTGCGCCGACGCCATGAATAAGCCCGTCATTTCGGTTAACGATGTCTGTTTTGGCTACAACGAGCGCGAAGTGTTGCACAATGTCTCGTTTGAGGTTGCGCCGCATGCGTTTGTGGCTGTGGTGGGGCCGAATGGAGGAGGCAAAACCACATTGCTGAAATTGTTGATGGGGGGGCTGAACCCCCGTTATGGCACACTTCAGATATTAGGGAGCACACCGCAAGCCGCGCGCTCGCGCATCGGTTATGTTCCGCAGTATACGCCCTTTGATGCCCATTTTCCGCTCTTTGTGCGCGACGCGGTATTGATGGGCCGTGTGGGAATTGCGCCACTAGGACTGTATAGACGCACGGATCGGCTACGGGTAAAACAGGTGCTTGAGCAAGTGGGACTTGAGGGTTTTGAGCATCGGTCTTTTGCAAAGCTTTCAGGAGGTGAGCGGCAGCGGGTGTTGATTGCGCAAGCGCTGGTGGCAGAAGCAGAGCTACTCCTACTGGATGAACCCGTCGCCAATGTCGATCCTGATCAGAGCGGTCGACTGTACGCACTTTTCAAGGAGCTGACAAAAACAGTGACTGTACTGATGGTTTCGCATCATTTAGGCGTGGTGACCAGTCACGCGACACATGTGCTGTGCGTGAATGGGACCGCTGAGCTACATGCCATTGGCGAAGTGGCCTCCGAGACCTTTACCGCAGCGTATGGCGGGGGCGCACTCACAGCGATTCAACATCGTACGGCTTGTCATGTAATTGATGCCTCAACCGCAATGCATCAACCGCATCGTGGCCATGCGTCTGAATCCTCCTTGGGTGGTCAAGAGAGGCGATCATGATGCTTTTCTTTAATGATCTGTTCCTCTTTCCCTTTCTTCTCTATGCGGTGTTGGCGGCGGTGCTGGCATCATTGGCAGCAGGGTTAGTGGGGAGTCTGGTGGTGGTGCGGCGGTCGACCTATCTGGCAGGTGCCGTTTCGCATAGTTTGCTGGCTGGGCTGGGCATTGCGCGGCTATTGCAACGCCGATTCGACATCAGCTTTCTCTCGCCAATGATGGGCGCGGTGTTGGTGGCGCTGGGTGTGGCGTTACTGTTAGCGCGACTGAGTGTCCGCGACAAGCAGCGTGCAGATACAGTATTGAGTGCGATTTGGACAGGAGGCATGGCGATCGGCGTCTCCTGTGTGGCGGCTACACCAGGTTATCAGGATGACCTGATGAGCTATTTGTTTGGCTCGTTGTTGCTAGTCAATCTGTCGGATCTTTTTTGGATGGCGCTGTTGGATGGCGTGATTCTGCTGGTCATGGTGCTTTGCTACAATCGGTTTTTGGCAATTGCCTTCAACGAAGAGTTGGCACGCTTACGGGGCGTTCGCACAGGGGTGTATGAGTTGATCTATCAGGTCATGACAGCGCTAACGGTGGTTTTGTTGGTGCGCGTGGTGGGAATTGTACTGGCCATTGCTCTGCTAACGCTGCCAGCGGCAGCCGCAGGGCGACTGACGCGTCAACTCAAAGGCATGATGGCGTTGGCCGTGATCTTCTGTCTAGGGGTCACCCTGTTCGGCTTAGCGCTGAGCTATGGTCCGGGTTGGCCACCCGGTGCGACGATTATCGAACTGGCAATTGTGCTCTATCTGGTGACCCTCTGGCCCAACAGGGCAAGGTCCTAACCATGAAAAGGGGTACTTGTTACACAGGTGAGGGTAGTTTATACTGTGCACTCTCAAATAAGGGAACCCATGAGCGACGAAAAAATTACAGCGAGAATCACGGGACTTGGCAAAGCGCTTCCTGAAAAGCGATTGACCAATGCAGATCTTGAAAAATTGGTGGAGACCAGCGATGAGTGGATCACGAAGCGAGTCGGTATTCGTGAGCGGCGGTTGGTGGCAGAAGGCGAGTATACCTCGCATCTAGCGATTCGTGCGGCGCAACAAGCCTTGGCACAGTCGGGGCTGACGGCAGAGCAGCTTGACCTCATTTTGGTAGGCACGTCGACGCCTGATATGGTCTATCCCTCAGTGGCGTGTCTGGTGCAGCAGGCACTGGGTGCGCGGCATGCTGGTGTGCTGGATATCAGCGCGGCGTGTACGGGGTTCATCTACGGTGCGGGACTGGCTTGGGGTATGATCAAATCAGGTATCATGCACCATGTGCTTGTGATTGGCGCGGAGGTGAACAGCTCGATTCTGGATTGGACAGATCGAGATACCTGTATTCTCTTTGGCGATGGCGCAGGTGCGGCGATCTTCAGTGCCTATCACTCTGACGATGAGGGTATTTTGGCTGTCAAACTGGGAGGTGATGGCGGCTGTGGCAACTTATTGAATCTGCCAAACAGCGGGTGCCAGCCCTTCCCAGATATCAAGGGCCGTTTTATTCGTATGCAAGGCAACGAAGTGTTCAAGCAGGCTGTTCGCAACATGTACGAGTGTGCAGTGTGCGTATTGGATCGTGCAGGCCTCTCGCCAGCGGATGTCTCGTTGTTGATTCCGCATCAAGCGAATATTCGCATTATCGATGCCGTTGCCAAGCGGTTGGGACTTCCGGAAGAGCGGGTTTTTTGTAACATTGCCGATTATGGCAATACCTCAGCAGGAACCATCCCCATTGCGCTGTGCGAAGCCGTGGAACAGGGACGCGTGAAAAAAGGCGATGTAATCGTGATTGACGCTTTTGGCGCAGGGTTGACCTGGGGTGCCATAGTCTTTAGATGGGCGGACATGGCCTAAGTCTGAGATCAAGTGTAGATTGAAAAAGTTTGTGCAACCCACTCAATCGCGCGTATTCGCTGATTCGAAATAAATAAAACAAAGGGATGGCAATGTTTCCGCGATATCGATGGCAAGAGAGTGATGTTGCGGAGGCGGAGGTCAACCAGATAGCAGAGGAGCTCTGCCTGCCCTTGCCCATTGCCCGAATTCTGATCGCCCGCGGGATCAAGACACCGCGTCAGATTACGGATTTTCTGAATCCCGATCTCATGACGCAACTGGGACATCCTTATCTCTTTCCGGGTGCGCAAGCGGCTGCAGAAAAACTCTGGCACGCGATTCACGAAAAACAAGACATTGTGGTGTATGGCGATTTCGATGCCGACGGCGTCGCGGCTGCGGCCGTGCTGACACAGGCCTTGAAGCGCTTTGGCGCACAGGTCGAGACCTTTCTACCGCTGCGGGACCCAGAGGGCTATGGATTAACCCTTAAAGCGCTGGAACGGTGCCAGTGCCATCGCGGTAACAAATGGCCCGATTTGTTGATAACAGTTGATTGCGGTATCACCGCCGTGGCCGAAGTCGCTTATCTGATTGAACAGGGCGTTGAAGTCATTATTACCGATCACCACGAGTGTGGCAAAGAGTTGCCGAAAAATGTGGTCATCGTGAATCCAAAGTACGCGACGACACCTGGCGCGGAGGCTCTTTGTGGAGCAGGCGTGGCGTTCAAAGTGGTGCACGCCATGGCGGAGTTGAGCAAGACCCATACTTGGTATCAGGGAGCCCCTTTCTGTAGCGAACTCTTAACGCTGGTGGGCTTGGCAACCGTCACCGATATTGTGCCCTTGGTGGGAGAGAATCGTCTGTTTGTTGCGACTGCCTTACGGAATTGGAATCATTGGGCGGGTGAGGGGTTGCAAGCGCTCTTGGCGCGTGCCTCAATTCGTTTGCAAGCAGGGGCCATGGATGCAACACTCTTCGGATTTGTGCTCGGCCCGCGACTGAATGCCGCTGGGCGAATGGGCTCCGCGATGACGGCATATGAGCTACTGACCACGTGCAACCAGCAAGAGGCGGCAGAACTGGCGGCGCAACTTGAGAAGATGAATGGCGAACGACGTGGGGTTGAGTCGCGGATGCTGGCTGCCGCGCTTCAGCAGTGCGGACTGGATAACACAGAGGTTGTCTTTGATCAACCAGCTGTGGTGGTGGCGAGTGAAGGAACCCACGCGGGCACAACCGGGTGGCATCCGGGGGTGTCGGGAATTGTGGCCGCACGACTGAGCGAGCAAACCGCACGACCCGCCGCTGTGATCACCCTGAATGAACAGGGTGAAGGACGGGGCTCAGTACGGGCAGGGACGGGATATCATGCTTTAGAGGCGTTGCAGGCTGCCCAGGAGACCCTTGACGGATTTGGCGGGCATGAACATGCCGCCGGCTTTACGGTTAAACCCGGTTGTTTTGAACGCTTTCGAACCCTGTTTTGTGAAGCCTGTGCAAGTCAGGCGCAGGCAGGTGTGGATGCGCTTGAGCTAGGAGTGGATGGGTGGTTAACGGCTGATCAGGTCTCACTGGCGTTCTATGCCGAGCAACAAAAGCTGGCACCGTTTGGTCACGGGAATCAGATGCCTCGTTGGGGGTTGCGCGGAGTGATCATCAAGCAAGTACGTTCAGTGGGTGCTTCAGGAGATCACCTGCAGTTTCAGTTCGGACTGGAAAATGGCCAGTGTGTGCGTGGAATCTGGTTTCGCCAAGGTGCCGCGATTGAAGAGCTTCACGCACAGGCCCAATCAAAGGTGGACTTGGTGTGCGAACTGCACCGCAGCGACTTCGGTTCTGAACCGCAAGCCGAGCTACGCGTTGTAGACCTAGCCGTAGCCGCGGTGTGTTGTTAGCCTCTCGCAAAAGCGTTAGTTTTCGTTGGAATGCAATCCACCCGAGCCAGCCTCAAAGGTGATATTGGCTTGCTCTGGGTTCTTCGGCAGCGCTTTGGAGCAGCTCCAGATGCAGGCCCCGCAATGAATGCACTTTTCGCGATCAAAGTCAGGGGTGCCCCCCTCTTCTCCCGGCATTAATGCCTGTGCCGAGCAGATCTCGATGCAGGTGCGCTCGGTACAGGTGGCGCACAGCGCGGGATCCGCAAACGTCACATGATCGGCGAAGCCAGCGGCAGCCTGAACTTTACCTCCCTTGAAGAGCACATCCTGATGTGACATGAGCAAGGTGCCGTCAAAGGGAATTTCCGGCCAACCCGCAAGGGTCATCACCGTATCGTGGAGGGGTTGACGGTTTTTGGCGCACTGGGTCACAGCCGCCTGTAACTGCTCTGGCGCGATACGCCCTGCGCAGGCTTCTTCAAGCGTTGGAATGCGCTTTGCCGGCGGACACGAGGAACCCGATAGGTTGAGTCGTCCCCCCGTCATACCGGTCATACCTGTACCGAGCATACCTGGCAAGAAGCCTTTGCTAAAGCCATCGCGCGCTTTTTTGGCAGCTTGTAACTCCGTATCCAATTGATCCGCACGACGTTTTTTGACGTAGGTGGCCTTCAGTGTGGCTTTGGTAAAGGGTTCGTCACGCTTCAGCAGATCGATCACGCCTTCTGCCAGCAAAACACCACTGTGCCACGCTTCATCTACGCCGGAGTTTGTCAACACATTGGTGGTGCCTGAGCCCTCGCCAATACGTGCAAAGCCATCGCCGACGAGGAACGGTTCACCCCGAACGCCTGATTCCTGCAACGATTTTGCGCCCCACGAACGTAGCGTCCCCCCCTCTAGGTAACGCCAGAGGTACGGGTGCTGCATCCAGTGTTGGAGGTAGCGATAGCTGGTGCGAATGGGAGAGTCAAACCACGAGGGCACAAAGATACCCACCGAAGCGGTGCGATCGGGATAGACATACAAAAATCCGAAGATTTCAGGTTCTGGATAGCCCAGAGTATGAATCACGGTGCCTGCGGGAAGGTCGCAGGAGGCTGGCAACTCGATGACCGCTTTCATCCCCACCGCCCAGTCGTGCTGGTGGTTGCCCTCAGGCAGACCAAAATGCTGATCGAGCTTACGGCCAACAGCTCCAACAGGGCCATCGCCGACCACGGTTAGACGGGCTTTAATATCCATCCCTGGCATGTAGGCCGCTTCGGGGTTGCCACGTCGGTCGACACCCTGATCTGCTAGGCGTACACCCGTCACTTGGTCACCTGACAACAGCGGGGCACTGACAGGGGTACCCGGCCAGATTTGTACCAGTCCCGAACCCATCAGTTGGGTGCCACACCATGACATAAAGTTGCCCATGGACATAACCACGCCCGGTTCTTTACGCAGAAAAGGGGGCAACCAAGGAAGCTCCACAGCCTGCGGACCTTTGCCCATGGCAAACGACCCTGCACGAAAGAGGGCGTCTGTGGTGCGCGTGCCTGCATCGCGCCGACTGGCACCAATAGGATCAAAGAGATAGGCCACGGTCTCATGTGACACCGGGGTGGCATTGGGAATTTCCCCTGCCAAATCAAGATCTGAGAACGAGGCAGCGATCGCGCGTCCGCGGGTGACAATACCCGAGACACCGAACCCAATGTCATCAGCACGCTCGTAACACATGATCTGTAAGGGCATGCCGGGCATGACCTTGCTTTCAATAGCGGGCGTACCATCCGGATTCATCAAAGCACGTGTCAGGGTGGTGAGGAACCCTGCGTTGGCAGGGCCAAACCCCACACAAACGATATCGGCTTCCATTGTCTGGCGTTCAGGTGTCATGAGCATTCCCAAGAATATGAGGGTTGAGTTTTTCGACCAACAAACATCTATTACAGCGGATAGTCAAGCGCCTCAGGAATCATAATCTGCGTCAGCGCACGTGCCGCACGATCTTTGGCCAGACGTGCGCCTTTGAGCGAAGCGTCCACCTGAGCACGCAGGGTTTGGAAGGCAGCGGTCTGTTCGGCAGTGGCTGCATCATACCCGTAGACCAACTCAGCACAGATGCGAGCCACTTCGCCAGTTGCGCGTGCAATCTGGGTGTGGGCGAGATCTGTAAACGTGTTGAGGTAGCCCTCAATTTCAGGACCGATAACCGGATGATCCGGGCCTTTCACGGCCAGTTCACGGATATCAGCGACAAAGGAGCGAGCCGCCAGCAACCAAGAGATTGCATCAGCCATGGGGAAGAGTGCGCCGTGGCGCTGACTCTGCGAGAGTGAACGACCCTGAGGGTCCTTGGCGCTCGCGAGGAATGTGCGCGTCCAGAGCCAGAGTGAGAAGCCTGCGGCCAGAGCCTCGAGTCCAGTTCCTGGCTGACGCTCAGCTTGCTGACGCAACTCAGCGATCCACAAGTCGATCTGAGCCAGAAAAACCTCATTGTGCATGGTTACGCTGATCTGACGGCGCTGGACCACTTCCGGGCCTTCGTAGGTGGCTTCAAGTTGGGCATCCGTCCACTTAAAGAAGAGGAAGCCAGGGCAATCTTCGGTGATGCCATAACCACCCATCAGACTGACCGCCTCACGCAGCATATTGGCTCCATGACCAGTGTCCCAGAGTTTGGTCGCAGGGCAGAGCACATTGCAGAGCGCGCTGAGCCAGACATATTGAACCTGCTGATCAGCCTGTAATTCCGCAACACGCGCGGCATCGCGTTCAGCTTCGGGCTTGCCGAGCTGGCCGAGTAACTCAATGGCATCCGCTTGCGGTTTGCGTAGAGCTTTCATCAATGCGCGACCTGAGATACCCTGCGCTGCAAAATCGCCCAAAACCTGAGTTTCAATGGGCGTGAGCGTGTCAAAAGCACGCGCCGTCTCGAAGCCAACAGAGGTGGCGGCTTCGCCAGTTGCCCAGACATCCGCAAGGCGCTGGATAGCGTCTTCCTTCATCTGGATGCCAAAGTCATACCGCGGTGATCCTGGCTCAATGCCTGCGGCTCCACGGTAACGACCCCGATGGTAACGGATAACAGGCTCAACAGCTGAGAGCAACTTCGAGGCTGTCATCAGGCCGACGGCCACTCGTGTGCGTGAAAAGACGGCTTCAATGATCTCGCTATGAGTGAGGTTGGGAACAATGACGCCATCTTTAATGGTATAGCCACCCACAATGCGGCTGGCGGGAACATCAAGGCTGAAAATCGGGTCATGGGTATTGGAAAGCTGGTGAACCATCTTGAGGGTCGGGGCACCACGGTCGAACGTTCCTGGATCTGTTTCCTCAAGAATCACCATACATGAGGATTTGATGCGCGGATCACCGCTATCCACAGCAGCAGTCACGGCATTGGCGACAACCATGTTGGTTAGAAAACGTCCGCGCTTTTCAACGTGCAGAATCGGTTCCTGGCCCTCTTCCCACTTGGCAACCGTCAAGCGGCCGCATAGTACGCCAGTATCAACACCAACATAAGGGAGCGGCTCGGTTAGCGCAAAGGCAAAACGCCAAGGCTTGCGATCTTCGCCAGGTTGCGCTGGAGCACAAGCGCGCATATACTTCTCGCGCTGTTCGGGAGTGCCTTTCTCAACAATCGGACCGAGACCGAGATTGTTAATTAAGCTGGAGGTTGAGGCCCCGCCATCAACCCACGAAAGCTCAAACGCGAGTAGACTGAGCGCGAGATTACGGGGTCCTTCGATGATGCCTCCATACTCCATGTCGAGACCTGCGGCCGTAATGCCTGACTCGTCAAAAGCTTGGTAAAGGCTATTCTTGTTTTCATTCCATTCATGTGTGTTACGTTCACCATTGGCAACCAGTCGAGCCACCAAGCCACGGGCAACAGAACGTGCACCCATCACGGCCATCTGAATATCGTAACGTTCGGCATAGCGCCACATAATCTGCCGGATTTCGTCACCGGGTAACATCTTCATGGTCTGAGGGTCATCGCTCATCGTGCTGAAACCTTTCTTTAACAAATTGGTTATGACATTTTATCTGTTTTTGTCACAGTTGCAAGGGGAAAGGTAAGAACATAACTTTTTTGCAATCTTTTGTGTGCGGGTGGGACGCGAATGGTAGCAACGCATCCCCGAAGCGTCCGCACAGCACTGCGACCGGTGCGTTTGGGACAGGGACCTGCGGACGGCTCGGGGAGCCATCCCTACCAAGACCTGCGACATCCTGTTCGGCAAGGACGCATCCCCCTTTGGGACGCCGGTGCGTTTGGCATATGATTCGACTTGGCCCAACATGAGTGGGTTTGTTAAGGTGAGCCAAGCAATGGCGGTATTATTATCAGTTGAACGAAAAACAGCCAAGGCCAAGATCTTTCTGGCCTTGGTTTATGCGTTGCTGTCACTGGGTGGCGTGACCATGGTCTGGCCTTTTCTGGTGATGATTGCCTCTTCACTCTGCGGACCGTATGACTATTACCGATTTTCTCCATTGGTGCGTGCGATGTGGGATCGCGATGATCGGTTTATGCGTTATGTGGCCTCTTGCTTTCCATATTTCCCACGTGAGATCTACCCTGAAGCACCGGCACATTGGGGCAGTTGGGTTACGGTTTCTCGGGATGGAGCCGCAAGTCGTGCGTTTGCTGCAGCGCAACTCAAAGAGTTGGATGATGCGGATAACGCGGTACGCTGGCAGCGAAGGGCCGCAGATTACGCGCATTTTAACAGCACCTATGACCTGCGCAACAGTGTGTGTCACTTTGACGGGCGTGATGTGGTTGGTTTTGTTCGACGCCAGTATGAAGCCAAAGCGCGTGCTGCTGATCCACAGGGCTATGCAACGCTGAATACGGCTGAGCGACGTGTCGCCGCGTTGGCAGCGTTAAATGCCGAATGGCCCGTGCGCTATACCTCGTTCTTTGGTATCCGGATGATTGCGCAACAGCGTGTGCCGTTGCATCATTCAGGATGGGATTATCCCGAGGATGATGCCAAAATGGACACCTATCAGGCGTTTAAAGCCATGTATCGGACACAGGCTGAGGCGGCTGAGGCGCCGATGAGTCGCACGCTACCGTTTACCTCTCAACCGTTGTGGCAAACCTATCTCAATCGTGCACTCCCCGAGGCTGCAGCCATGTGGGGTGGCGTCTTTCCCTTGCCTGAACAGGCTCCGCAAAAGGTTCAGGCAATATGGGCGCGCTTTGTGCAAACGAGCTATCCGCGGCGGCTGTTACGCATTCGCGTAACGCCAGCACGTGAGCGTGCCTATCAGCGTTATGTGCGTGAGAGTTGTCGCACAGCCAAGAACTATCTCACGCTGACAGGTCACGCGCTACCCCAGCCACGGGCTCCTGATCCCGAGACCGGAGCCTTTTCTGGGCTGACCCTTCCCGCATATGAGAACAGCACCCTCTGGCGCAACTTTATTCCACAAGTTCCGCTGGAGGAGTTAACGCTACTTAGCGCGGAACAGGCGTGGCAGACCTTTTTGCTGGAACGATATGGCACCCTAGCAGGGGTCAATCGTGCCTATGGGTGGTCGCTTGATCAAATCGAGGCCGCGCGCTTACCGTTACGCGAGGCGCTGACTGTCACCTTTGCCAAACGCGGCTGGCGCGATTTTTTTGGGAGCATGCTGAACAATTACCGGCTCGTGGGTGAGTTTCTCTTTGTACGCGGTCGGGCGTTCGGCAACACCTTGCTTCTGGTGTTGCTCTCTGTGTTGGCCACGTTGACGGTTAACCCCTTAGCAGCCTATGCGCTCTCTCGCTTTGGCATGAATGTGGCCGAGAAAATACTCTTGTTTTTACTGGCAACCATGGCC
Organism: uncultured Lentisphaeraceae bacterium; assembly: GCA_964610015.1. Classification (GTDB taxonomy): domain Bacteria; phylum Verrucomicrobiota; class Kiritimatiellia; order RFP12; family UBA1067; genus CAZSUM01. Next base: position 7,693 of record CAZSUM010000009.1, on the reverse strand, counting down.
TTCCCCGCTGCCGTTACGGCTATTCCCGGGTTTTTATTGATTCGCGATTTGGGGTTGCTCAACACCTTTGCGGCGCTGGTTCTGCCGACACTGGCGAGCGGGATGTCGATCTTTATCCTCAAAGGGTTTTTTGATGGATTACCGCGTGAGTTGTATGAAGCAGCAGCAATGGACGGTGCCAAAGAATGGCAGATTCTCTTTCACATTACTCTGCCGATGACAACGCCCATTCTGGCGGTCAATGCGTTGGCGGCATTTGTATATGCCTACAACAGTTGGGAGTGGGCGTTATTGGTGTGTCAGGAACAGCGCTACTGGACATTAGCCGTCTGGATGTATCAGATGAGTCAGCAGTTGCAAGAGCAGCCGTGGGCGGTGATGGCGGGTTTTGTGCTGGTGTCCATTCCAACAGCCGTTGTTTTTATCGCCTGTCAGAAGGTGATTTTGCGTGGCATTGTGCTGCCGAGCATGAAATGATGGCCCCTCGACTCTGACCGTCATCGCGATCGCTGATACGACTGGGTCCGCTGGCCCCTTTGCGATAGGCTTGAGGTGTAACACCGGTATGACGTTTAAAGAGGTTGGCAAAGTGCTGGGATGAACAGAAGTTCAGACGCAAGGCAATTTCCGTAATGGGAATAACACTCTCTCGTAGGTCACGTTGGGCGTGTCGGAAGCGGACATCAAGCAAAAACTGGTGAGGGGGCAGACCGGTCATCTCGCGGAAACGTGCAATCACATACGAGGGCGCCATCCCTGCACGCCGAGCTAAGATATCAAGGGGATAGTGCTTTTCCGGGGCATCAGTCATCTCGCGAATTAAGGCCGTCAAACGGGTTTCGCTGGGAGGGGCATGATGGTTATGCGCTGCATCGATGACTTCCAGTAGCAACTGCAACAACGTCGTTCGTAGACGCATATCGCGTAACGAAGAGGCGGGGTCGTCAACCTGCATGTGCAGTGTGCGAAAGAGCTGTTTAACACGCTCGGTACCACGAAAATGGTGGTGCGGCAAATTAAGCAATGCCTGACGCAAGGCCATACCATCAGCGTCTGGCTGTTGAAGAAAAGAACCCTTTATGGGCGTGACACGCAGAATCAACCAGTAGAGAATCAACCCTTTGGGATGTTCGCTGACCGTGTGATGTTCTCCTGGCTGATTGACAAAAAGTTCGCCCGGAGCGAGACGGTAGGTACGTCCGTTCATTCCAAATGAGAGGGTGTTTCGTACGCCATAGTGAATCTCGATACACCCCGGGTGCCAATGTTCCGGTACGTCGGGTCGCGGGTGACGATAATGACAGTACCCCAGCATGGGTACACTTGGCAAATTCACACGCTCCAGATTAAGCACCCGTCGTTCAGCAGTGTTCATATAGGTGAACTGTAAATTGGAGATGGGCTCGGCCATGTGCGTAATCTTATGAAAATGATAAAATGAACGCAATAGAAAGGCGCAATTGATTATGCTAAGTATATTCAATAAGGAGGCCCGTATGATGAGTCAGAAAGAGCATAAAAAGATTGCATTAAAACGTGATTTCAAGCCACCGATCACCCTGTTGCAAGAGCTCCGTCGTGCGGCGCGTCCCAAAGGGAAGGTGCTGGCCATTGCTTGGGAGCGCGAAAACGGGTATGTCTCGCGGTATGACCTGCCCTTGCCGACTCGTGCTGAGGAGTCCGCTGAGGTAGCTCTTCTCGCAGAACGGATCGTTAAGTTTCTGCTCTGGTCTTCAGGCGGCTGGCGACTAATGCTCTCTGGTCCTGCCAAACTTTGTCAGCGCATCCGGCGGCAATACACCAAAACCGGAGCGCGGGCGTTTGATGTCAAGTTTATGGAGGGGGTTTACAATCAGCCGATGCGGGTGGAACTTCGCACGCTGGCTGAGATGCCACAAGCCTATGAGCGCACGTTGCTCATTGACACGCGCATAAATGGGTGTCGAATAGGATTTGACCTCGGGGCAAGCGATTTTAAAATCAGCGCACTCAAGCGCGGCAAGGTGGTCTTTAGCGAAGAATTTCCCTGGGATCCGCGTAACCAGTCAGATCCTGAGTATCACTACAATCAATTGAACGAAGGCTTGAAAAAGGCCGCCTCGAGTTTGCCGCGTGTGGATGCGATTGGGGGCAGTACCGCAGGAGTGGTGGTTGATAATCGCATTCAGGTGGCCTCTCTTTTCCGTGCGATTCCTGCGGCACGATATGCTGAGGCGCAGAATCTGTTTCAACGACTGGCCAGTGAGTGGCAGGTGCCGATCGAAGTGGCCAATGACGGCGATGTAACCGCGCTAGCGGGATTAATGTCACTGGGTAAGAAGGGGATTCTCGGTGTCGCCATGGGATCGAGTGAAGCTGGCGGCTTTGTCGATCGTCAGGGATGCTTGACGGGGCGGCTTTCAGAGTTGGCGTTTGCACCGGTGGATCTGCATCCCGCTGCGCCAGAGGATGAGTGGTCAGGTGACAAAGGCGTGGGCGCGATGTACTTTTCACAACAGGCGGTCAACCATTTGGCTCAGCGCAAAGGCATTCGCTTCCCTGCCAGAATGACGCTACCCGAACGACTCAAAAAGGTTCAGGAGCGGATGCTCGACGGCGACGTTGCGGCGTTGAATGTCTTCCAGAAAATTGGACTCTTTCTCGGGTATACGGTGCCGTGGTATCGCGAGTTCTACGGCTTTGATAGCATGATGATCTTGGGTCGTGTCACCTCAGGTCCCGGCGGTGTGATGCTACTCGAAACCGCACGACTCATTCTTTCCGACCAGTTCCCAGAAGTGGCGGAAGAGGTTGACGTCTTTATGCCGGATGAGAAGGCTCGGCGTGTGGGACAGTCCGTAGCGGCCGCGACGCTGCCGCTACTCTGAGTGCGCACAGGGAATGAGAAGCAAGGAACAGAGACAATGAAATTAACAAATCCGAACGCTGATATTTTTGTACCCGACAACACGGAACGTGGTGCGGCGCTAGCGCGCACGACACATCTCGGGATTGGGGCACATCAGGATGATCTTGAGTTTATGACCGTGCATGGCATTCTCGCCTGTTTCGGTCAGACGGACAAAGCGTACTGTGGGGTCGTCTGTACCGATGGTGCAGGGAGCTCGCGCAGTGGCGTTTACGCCGACTACACAGATGCGGAAATGAAGGCTGTTCGACGCGTAGAACAGCAGACTGCGGCAATGGTGGGCCGCTACGGCGCGCTGGTGCAGTTGGACTTTACGAGCAAACAGGTCAAAGCACGCGATAACGCAGCAGTGGCGGATGATCTTGAACAGATCCTTAAGGCCACGCATCCACGAGTTGTTTACACCCACGCACCCTCCGACAAGCACGATACGCATGTGGGCGTGGTGCGAGCCGTGCTAGCTGCCATTCGCCGGCTCCCCGCAAGCGAGCGCCCAGAAGCGCTGTATGGATGTGAGATCTGGCGCGATCTGGATTGGTTGCCGGATAATCGCAAGGTAGTGCTGGATGTGAGCGAACGTGCCAATATCTCGGCCGCGCTCTCAGCTGTTTTCGATTCGCAAATTTCTGGCGGTAAACGCTACGACGATGCGGTGATGGGACGGCGTCGTGCTCACGCAACCTTTTTTGAATCGCATGCGGTGGATGCCGCAACGTTGCTAACCTTTGCCATGGATCTCTCTCCCTTGATGCATGATGAGACGCAATCACTGGCAAGCTATACCGCTGCTCTTGTTGACGAGATGAAAGCGGATGTGGTGCAGCGTCTGACCGGAGGATGAACCCCGGCAAGAACAGGAGGTTGTGATGCAGCTGGCGAAACATACCGACGTGCAGATCCGCGAGGTCCTAGCCGAATTTCAAGTGTGGGGTGATGTGATATCAGCCACCCCTTACGGGTCGGGTCATATTAACGATACCTACCAGGTTGTCGTTAACTTGGCCGGTCAACCGATTCACTATTTGCTGCAACGGATCAACCACACCATCTTTAAACATCCCGGTCAGGTGATGGACAATATTTTACGCGTGACCAACCACCTGCAAGCGAAGTTGACCGCCGCAGGGGAGCAGGATGTGACGCGTAAGACCTTGACGGTAATTCCCAGTCGTAAGGGGCTTTCGTATGTGTGTGATGCACAAGAGAATTGCTGGCGGCTTTACCTCTTTATCGAACATGCACACACTTATGATGTCATCAGCGATACCCGTCAGGCTTATGAGGCTGCTCGCGCCTTTGCCCGTTTCCAGAATCAGCTAGCCGACTTGCCTGCGCCGCGACTACACGAAACCATCCCCAACTTCCATAACACCCTCAACCGATTAGAGGCATTGGATGCCGCACGCGCGGCTGATGTCTGCCATCGGTTGAGCACGGCAAAAGACGAGGTAGCGCTGATTGACGAACGGCGCGCGCAGTGTGGTCGTCTATTGGAACGTCATGCGCGTGGTGAGATTCCAGAACGGATCACCCACAACGACACCAAGATCAACAACGTTATGCTGGATGACAACACCGGGTACGGCGTTTGCGTGATTGATCTAGATACCGTGATGCCTGGGCTGGCACTCTATGATTTTGGTGATATGGTTCGTTCCGCAACAGCGGCCTCAGCTGAAGATGAGCGCGACTTGTCCAAGGTGGGGTGTCGGTTTGAAATGTTCGAAGCCCTCACACGCGGATATCTCTCAGAGGCGACTTTTCTACAACCCGCCGAGACTGAAGAACTCGTCTTTTCTGCGCAACTGATTACGCTGACGATTGCCATTCGTTTTCTGACGGATTATCTCAGCGGCGATGTTTACTTCAAGACACAGCGCGCTGAACATAACCTAGACCGTTGTCGCGTACAACTCGCGATGGTGCGCAGTCTGGAACGCCAAGAAGCCGCCATGACTGCGCTGGCCCAAGAGATTTACAACGCGTGAGTCAACGAGACGAGCCGCAATCAGTTAACCGGGACTGGCTCAGCCGCCAACGGAGGTAGCTCGCTGATACGTCTAGCAAACTCACCGGCAAAGGTACGATAGGCTTCAGCGCCACGACTGGTGGGGTCATAGTTGATGACCGGTTGCCCAAAGCTCGGGGCTTCGCTGATGCGCACATTACGTGGAATAATCGTGTCGTAAACTTTATCGCCAAAATGCGCACGCACTTCTTTGACCACATCTGCGGAGAGTCGGGTGCGTCCATCAAACATGGTCATCAGGATGCCTTCGAGACGTAGATTCGGATTGATGCCGCTGTTTGCCACCTGATCGATCAAGGAGCTAATCACGCTTAAGCCTTCCATGGCGTAATACTCGCACTGCATGGGAACGACAATGCTATCAGCCGCAGCGAGCGAAGAGGTCATCAAGATGCCAAGTGACGGCGGACAATCCATGAGCACATAGTTGAAGATGCCGGAGACTAACACACGGTCAAGCACCTGACGAACAACAACGAGGTGGTTATCCTGACGGGCAATTTCGATTTCCGCGCCCGCCAGATCAAGTTCAGAGGGGATGATGTTGATGTTCTCATAGGGCGTGGGTTGAATCACATCAGCCACATCCGCTGCGCCTGTAAGCGCGGCGTAGAGGCTAACTCCCTGCTGACGTGGTAGTCCTAGGCCACTGGTGGCGTTAGCCTGAGGATCAAGGTCGATCACCAAAACGGTTTTACCTTGCTCAGCCAGTGCTGCGGCGAGGTTGACCACTGTGGTTGTTTTCCCCACGCCACCCTTTTGGTTGGCAATGGCGACAATACGGGTTGAGCGGGTCGGGGTTGCATTCATTTCTGGATCATCCCGATCTCACGCGCATAGGCGAACATGCCCCCAGCAGCGATTACGGGTGCAACCGCACCAACGGGTTTGAGTGTAAAGGTCTGGTTATCCGAAAGGCGTGTGATACGATTATTTTCGATATCCACCTCAGCTTCGTCACCGGTTTTAAAACAGTCACATAGGCGCATCTCTGATTCCAGCGGGTAAACCTCGCCTGTAGCGACTGCGTTACGGAAGAAGATACGTGCATAGCTTTGAGCCACAACCGCCTTGGCCCCTGCTGCGCCAAGGGCGATAGGCGCGTGTTCACGCGAAGAACCACACCCGAAGTTTCGTCCCCCGATCACGATGGGATAAGGGGTGGTACCATCTGGGTTGGCTACAAATTTTGGGAAACTGTCCGGCAGACCCGCCAACGCATAAGAGCCGAGTTTGCGGTACTCTTCAACAATGGTCGGTACCAGATTGAGGTAACAAGCCGGAATCAGCAAATCCGTGTCGATATTATCACCAAGCACATAAACTGGGCCGCGAATCAGATTTTCTTTAGGCATAACCGAAGTCTTTCTTGATGGCAGATTAAAGATACATTACACGTCGCGAGGGTCAGCGATATGCCCTGCGAGGGCTGACGCTGCCGCAGTATAAGGCGATGCAAGATAGATGCGGGCATCTTTCGAGCCCATGCGACCGATGAAGTTCCGATTGGTAGTACTCACCACGACCTCATTGCCCCGAGTGCGGCCAAAGGTATCGAGCGGTCCCCCGAGACAGGCAGCACAAGAAGGTGGCGCAATGGGCTCAACGCCCGCATCCTCAAAGATCCGGCGTAGGCTACGGCCTTCGAGGGTCGTGTCGTTCAATCCCTGCTCAACCTGACGTGTCGCTGGCACAAGTAAGGTGCGAACTTTGACCTGCTTGCCAGCCATCACCTTGGCGGCCATCACAAAGTCTTCCAGCTTACCACCCGTACAGGAGCCAATGTAGACTTGGTCGATCTTGACATCGCGACAGGCGCGTGCCAACGCTTTGTTATCGGGCAGATGCGGTTGTGCAACAACCGGTTCGAGCGACGAAACATCATAGTGATACGTTTTTGCGACTGTGGCATCCGGATCGCTATAGAGCGGCTCAAAGGGTTTCTGCGTCCGAGCATTAACATACGCTAGGGTTTTTTCATCTGGTGCAATAATGCCATTCTTGGCCCCTGCTTCCACAGCCATGTTGCAGATGGTGCAACGCTCTTCGATACTCAGCGCGGAAATCGCCGAACCCGTGAACTCCATAGCACAGTAGGTGGCACCATCCACGCCAATATCACCGATCATGTGCAGAATCAAATCCTTGGCTGAGAGATAAGAGGGCAACTCACCCTCTAGCACAAAGCGCAGGGTTTGAGGCACTTTGACCAACAACTTGCCGGCACCGAGAATAAACCCTGCGTCGGTGTTGCCAATACCTGTGGCAAATGCACCCAGAGCACCATGCGTGCAGGTGTGAGAGTCCGTGCCAAAAATCGTTTCGCCAGGTCGCACATGTCCAAGTTCAGGTAAGGCAACATGGCAAACTCCACAGTAACTGGAGGTGCCGGGATCATAAAAGTAGGGCAACTTCTGCTCTTTGACAAACGCGCGCAGAATCTCGATATTGCGATGCGCTTTCTGATCCGCTGTAAAAATATAGTGGTCCGGCAGGAGGACAACCTTCTCGCGGTCAAACACCTTGGCATCTGCACCAAACTCGCGATGGAAGATACCGATGGTCCCCGGTCCACAAACATCATGCGAAAGCAGAATGCCCGCGTTGACCCAAATATTATCGCCCGGCGATATCAACGAGGCTCCAGATTCGCGAGCCAGAATTTTTTCAGTAATCGTCATGACGTTATCCTTTTCCCTGAATCAAATTGAAAAAACGGTCTTGGTAATGCTCAAATAAACCATGGGTTTGTAAGA
>CAZSUM010000008.1:22809-23286 GCA_964610015.1 uncultured Lentisphaeraceae bacterium | reverse complement strand
AAACTGTTTGGCACCTGTCGCTAAGGTTCTGAATGACACCTTCGGTATCGTCAAGGGTCTGATGACCACCATCCATGCCACCACAGCGACGCAGAAGACGGTTGATGGACCTTCCAAGAAGGATTGGCGCGGCGGTCGTGGCATCCTCGAGAACATCATTCCTTCCAGCACAGGTGCGGCCAAGGCGGTTGGAAAGGTGATTCCTGAATTGAACAAGAAGCTCACCGGTATGGCCTTCCGCGTGCCGACCTCCGATGTGTCGGTTGTTGATCTGACCGTGGTGCTCGCGAAAGAGACCTCGTACGAAGAGATCAAGGCAGCGATGAAGGCAGCTTCTGAGGGCGCACTCAAGGGCATCCTTGGTTACACCGACGAGAAGGTCGTTTCGACTGATTTCCGTGGCGAAGCGAAGACCTCGGTCTTTGACGCCGAAGCTGGCATCATGCTGGATTCGACCTTTGTCAAGATCGTGAGCTG
>CAZSUM010000008.1:0-22799 GCA_964610015.1 uncultured Lentisphaeraceae bacterium | reverse complement strand
CTATTCCAACAAGGTTCTGGAAATGGCCAAAGTAATCACGAAGTAAGCGATTCGCTCGTTGTGATTAATCAAGACGCCGCATCCGCTTTAGCGGGGCGGCGTTTTTTTTGCATGCGCTCGTGAACGCTTCTTGTGCACGGTTTGGGGCTGTACGATCCTTATTGAAGAAGATCCCTATCCAGAAAGATGCTGTGCGGTGTTCAGGGGCTCATCCTCGTGACTTAGCGGTCTTTGCATGCGTGAAGTTGAGCTAAAATATTTTCAGCAATGAATGTGCCCATATCGTCATACCCTTCGTTTTTGAAGTGACAGTTCTTGGGCAGTTGATAGGCACCAATTTTAGGCTGAATATAGCCATGCAAGTCAACCACGGACACACCATTTTTTTGCATAAGCGGGGTCGCCGCAGCATTCAGGCGGTCGATGGCACCGGCGACATATTCATTGGCACCTTCTGGAACCGGCGTAGAGGTTAACCAGACGACTTTCTTTGTGCGGGGCTTCATGCGTGCGAGCAGTTTCTCTAGGTTGGCAATGTAGTCTTCTGTTTTCGTACGGCGATCATGGATGCCAAAATTGAAGACAATGAGATCCCAGTTGCTTTCACCAAGCCACACATCCAATTTCTGGAGGCCGTAATGGGTGGGTCCGCAGTTTGCGGGGGCACGGTGAACATTCACTTTCCCTTTGAGGGCATTTCGTACCGGAACGGTACACCCGCGTGATATGGAGTCTCCGATGATCAGAACCCGTGGTAGCGCTGGGTCATCCTCGACATAGTCCCATGCGGTGATGTGGTTTTTTTGCTTAGACTTCAAGTAGAGGGGATAGTAGAAGTTGCCAAGGTTTTCTGACAGAATTTTTTCCCACGCGCGTTGTTCCGGAGAAAATTCCGGATTGGTGGTTCGGTCAGAGGTGATGGGTTTGTTTTGCTCCGCAAGGGCTTTGCCACTGCTGGGTTCAGCGGCGTATTTTTTGTTACTTTCGGATAGTTTGTTTGTGCTGCCACAGGTGGTACTGGCTAACGTTACGAGGCTTGCACTGAGCACTATCGTGAGTTTCAAGAGAGCGGGTTTCATAAAGGCCTTTTCTAAGATTTCGTTTAACGACACGCGACGTTGCGCATAGCGGGTTCAAACTTCTGCAGGTACAAGAATACTTCGCAGGAGAGCTATTGAACCCGTTTGACTTCGAAGTGATGCGGTACTGGTTTACGCAAGGTATTGATTTCCTGCTCCATATCGACAAGCTTTTTATCAAGTTCAGCCAGTTTAGCGACATCACCGTTTTTCATCTGAACATTGCGCCAGCGGTTGAAATAGATCTCATTCTTTTTAAAGACCAGTGCCAGGATCTTATCGGCCTGTTCACTTGCTGGCGTGGCAACCTTGGCTAGGTTGGTGCAGGCTTGGCCCTCTTTTGATGTCAGCGTGGTCACAGGTTTGTCATCAATCAAAACTTCATATTCTCCATCGGGTAGGCCTTTGATACAAAGCGGATAGCGGTTTAACGTGCAGGTGATCTTTGCCAGCTTGAGTGCGTTGACGGCACGTTTGTCAATGGGCATGGGTAGCGCATTGTCCAGACGATCAAAGCAGAGCACACCCTTCGAATAGGATACATTTGAAACTGTGCAGTTTTTAGTATCAACTTTCTTTTTGAGGAAGTTAAACCATTTAACGGAGGTATCGATAACAGCCGAGGAAACTAAGGCTGGGGCTCCTAACCCTTTAAGCACGGCCCAAGCCATCACCGTGTGACCACAGGGGCCGGGGTGAATGGCATCACCTTCGCCGATTGTTTTCTGTTGGTCCTCTTTACGCTTGCTAATGATTTCAATGTAAGGGGCAAACTGATCAACGTAAACAGCCCCTTCAGTCGCGGCAACGTCTTTGAGCCCATCGGAAAATTTTCGCAGAGAAATATTGCGAGGATCCTTTAGAGGGTCTTTCTTCATATCTTCAATGGGTTGTGGGGTGAGTAGCGCAACACGTACTCCGTTCTTCTTGAGTGTGCGGACAATTTCTTCCTGACTCCGTTTGTAGGCACGGAAAATATCAGGACGAAAACCCTGATAACTGTGGTCATTCATGCCAAAATTCACCGTAACGACGGTTGGGTTAAGTGGCAGAACGTCACGTGAAAGACCTGTATTGACCGCCTCGGCAACCATCTGTTCCAAGAGCTCATCTGTAGCGGAGAACAGTTTTTTCTCATCTGTGCGCGAGCGTTGACGTAACCAAGCGGTATCCCCACCCCAGCCGCTATTGCGGAAGGTCAACTGATACGCAGGGAATCGCGTCAAGGTGTAGGCCTCAATGTACGTGGTGTAGAGTTTTTGTTCTGTGATACTGTCGCCAAGAAAAACAACGGTATCATTGTTTTTAATAAAAAAATCAGCTGTCTTATCCCCACAATCCCCACAATGTGTACAGGTGGCAGAGGCCTGTAAAGAAAGAGCTGATGCCAAAACAGCAGCAATGATCATGTGTTTCATAGCGTTATCCTCCTAATAATAAAAAAGAGTAGTAAATACATCGTCAGCACAAATGTCAAATTAACAAAATGATTGGGTTGAACTGACGCGCGTTCATTTGGTCCTAAGTTAGATGTTCGGAGCATGCCATGATGGCTCTGCTTTTTACCCTCTCCCTCTTAAAGTGATCCTGCTCATTGTGGACGTCACCAATGGCTCAAATCACCTTGTAAGCACGAGCGGAGAAACAGTATAGTAAGGCATGATAAAAAACACATCTAAGGGATTTCTCATTCTAACCGTTATGCTCTCGGGAGTCGTGTTTTCTCAAGAGCAGATTGTTTCGCCGGATGGTGCGCTAGAGGCCTCTTTTTCTCTGCGGGAAGGAGTTCCTGAATATACACTCACCTATCGTCGTACCCCCGTGCTCGCACAGAGCAAACTCGGGGTAAGTCTGAAAGAGGCCTATCGCGGCGGCTTTGTACAGACGCAGGTGGTGCGCTCGGCCGAAGATCGAGAGTGGCGTCCGGTTTGGGGTGAGCGCTCCGTGATTCCCGATCGTTATACGGGTATGACCGTTACCCTCAAAGAGCAGGGACCGCTGGGGCGTTTACTTGCAATCGAGTTTCGCGCGTACAATGAGGGGCTCGCGTTACGCTATACGCTTTTGTGCGGTGCGGATGAGCGCTGGGAGATTGCTGGAGAGGAGACCGCTTTTGCTTTTCCAGAGGGGAGTGCGGCTTTTGCAATCGTCAGCACCGAGGGCACGTTTCCTCAAGAACCGATCTTGCTTGCTGACCTTCCCGCTCAGGTGATGCCTCCGTTGACGGTGTGTCTGCCGGGGACAATACGGGCGTCAGTGTTAGAGGCGAATGTAGTGGGATATCCTCGTTTTCGGATCAAGAGGCAAGGCCATGCAGGTCAGTTGGGTGTTCAGTTATTCGCGTCCGTGACGGGGAAAGGACGCATGACCACACCGTGGCGTGTGGTTCTGATGGGGGAGAACGAAGCACGCTTAGTGGAAAATGAACATCTTGTGCAGACCCTCGCGCCCCCCTGTGCGATTGCAGATACCTCGTGGATTAAGCCGGGATTGACGATTTCCGATCATGGCAATTGCCGGTTGATCCTCGCGGAGCTTAAAAAGGTGATTGATGTCGCACATACGAATGGCTTTCGTTATTTGCAGATTGACTGGGGCTGGTATGGTACAGAGTGGCCTTGGACCGATGCCGAACGGGAAAAATTTGTGGAGGTGAATCCTGATTGGGCTGATGAAACGTCTTGGAAGCTCAACACCTATGCTGATCCGTATACCGTGGCCAAAGGACGTGTACCGTACCGTCCTGATTGGAAAAAGGCACATACTGTTGTCGACATCGATATGCCGGAGCTGGTGAAGTATGCCCGTGAACATGGCATGGGAATTTGCCTCTATATGCATGGCAATGTTTTACGGGCCCATGATATGGACAAGCTTTTCGCGACCTATGAAGCTTGGGGTCTTGCCGGACTTAAACCTGGGTTTGTACGTTACGGGAGTGCGGAGCAAACCGACTGGATTCGCACGTTAGTTGCCACAGCGGCTCGCCACAAACTCTGGCTTTGTATTCATGATGCGTATTTGCCGGAGGGGATGGAACGGACGTATCCCAATCTGATGCTCAGTGAGGGCGGTGGTGGGCAAGAGGGCAACCATCCTGTGCGGCAGGATGTCATTCTGCCTTTTACTCGCTGCTTGGCGGGGCCGTTTGATTTTACGCCGCATATTTATGAGAAGGGCAAAAGTCACGCGCATAGTATGGCCTTTTTCGTGGTTTACCCCGGACCTTCAACGGTTGTCCGCGGAGGTATTAATGAGTTGACCTCAAAAAGCGTGAATCGGATCGGTCCTGAAAAGGCCTTTCTGAAACGTGTGCCTATGAATTGGGATGAGACGCGTGTGCTGGATGCAAAAATCGGTCACCATATCGTTACAGCACGTCGGAACGGAAAGGTCTGGTTTTTGGGCGGGATGACGGGGACGAATGCTTATACCGCATCGTTGCCGTTGAACTTTCTCGATTCGGAAAAGACATATACCGCCACCATTTTCAAGGATGGCGAACAGGAAGAAAATGGATTCCGTCCTGCGGTCATGGAAATTCGCAACGTCCGGTCTACGGATCAGCTTAACTTGGCAATGGCTCCCGCAGGTGGGCTGGCTGTGATAATCGAGTGAGTGTGACGAAGGAGAAACGCAGGAGGGGCTCCCTCCTAGTTGCACTCTCACGTTTAGTGGAGCAGAGGTGTATCCGCAATCATGGCTGATATTGTTATTACCGGAGCACGACAACACAATCTCAAGAATGTCACGGTACGAATTCCGCGCGATTCATTAACTGTGGTGACTGGGCTCAGTGGATCCGGCAAGTCTTCGCTGGCGTTTGATACGCTCTATGCTGAGGGACAGCGGCGCTATGTCGAGAGTCTCTCGGCTTATGCACGGCAATTTCTTGACCAGATGCAAAAGCCTGATGTGGAACACATCGAAGGGTTATCACCGGCTATTTCGATTGAACAACGCACCTCAGGGGGGAATCCGCGCTCAATTGTCGCGACAGTAACGGAGATCCACGATTATTTACGTCTGCTTTACGGTAGCATCGGTCACGCGCATTGTCCGTCTTGCGGCAAACCCGTTCAGAAGCAAAGTGCGGAACAGATTGTGTCGCATCTGATGGCGCAACCGAAAGGAACCAAGTTGATTCTTTTGGCTCCCTTGGTGCGCGGACGCAAGGGGCGTCATGTTGAGGTGTTTGAGGCCGTACGGCGACAAGGCTTTGTCCGGATGCGTATTGATGGTGAGATGGTCGCCCTAGACGAACCCGTCAAACTCGATAAGAACAAAGCGCATACGCTTGAAGTGGTCATCGATCGGTTAGTGGTGGATGATTCCGTGCGTTCTCGTCTGAACGACTCGGTGGAGTTGGCCTTGAAGCAGGGCAGTGGCATCATCCAAGTGCAAATCCAAGTCCCGCAAAAGCAGAACGAAGAACGGCTCTTTTCGGAAAAGCATGCCTGCCCGGATTGTGCAATCAGTTTTGAAGAGTTGAAGCCACGCGCCTTCTCATTCAACAGTCCGTTCGGCGCGTGTCCGGTTTGTGCGGGGTTGGGGGCACAACTGATTTTTGATGAAGATCTCGTTGTACCAGATAAAAGTCTATCCCTGGCAGAGGGTGCGATTCAGCCTTGGCGGAGTGGCGGGTTCCGAATGGTTGTTTATTATAAACACCTGCTCAAAGCCGTTGCAGGTGCGTATGATATCGATATGGATACGCCGTACGAAGCGTTGCCAACTGCTTTCCGTACGGTGTTACTGCACGGCTCAGGTGAGCACTCGGTAGCCTTGCGCTTCTGGATGCGTGGTGCCTGGCGAAAAACGGAAAAACCTTTCGAAGGCGTTTTGCCCAGCCTGACGCGACGCTATAGCGAGTCAGAATTTGACGAGGTGCGTGAAAAGTTGCGCCAATATATGAGTCGGCAACTCTGTCCTGCTTGTAAAGGCGCACGCTTGCGTCCAGAGGCTTGTGCCTGCACCGTGGGAGGACGTTCGATTGTCGATGTGATGGGGATGGCCGTTCGGCAGGGCATGGCTTTTTTTGATGAGCTAAAACTGTCACCGGAAGACGAGCGCGTGGTCACAGAAGTCCTTAAAGAAATTCGTCGTCGCTTACGATTTCTCTCAGATGTGGGCTTGGACTATTTATCGCTCGAACGTGAGAGTTCCACGCTTTCCGGAGGCGAGATGCAACGTATTCGGCTCGCTTCACAGATTGGCTCTGGGTTGGTCGGGGTGCTCTATGTTCTGGATGAGCCGACCATTGGGTTGCACCCACGGGATAATGAACGTCTGATCGAGATGCTGCACCAACTACAGCAGCGTGGTAATACCGTGGTCGTGGTCGAGCATGATGAGGAGATGATTCGGTCCGCTGACTATCTCGTAGACATGGGACCCGGTGCTGGTCGACAAGGTGGTGAAGTAATCTATCAGGGGGCATTGCCGGGGCTACTGGCGTGTGAGCGCTCGCTGACGGCCGCCTATCTCACTGGACGGCAGCACGTCGCCTGTCCGCTAAAGCGGGTTAAACCGAATTCAGCGCGGTTACGGATTTCAGGCGCTTCGGAAAACAATTTGCAGAATATCACGGTCGATATCCCGTTGGGGTGCTTTGTTTGTGTTACCGGTGTTTCCGGCTCGGGCAAGTCAACATTGGTGAGCGATATACTCAAGACACACCTGTTTCGCCATTTTTACGGCTCCAAGGAACGAATCGGCGCATGTCGCAAGATTACGGGTGTGGATCTGCTGGATAAAGTGATTGAGATTGATCAGAGCCCGATTGGTCGTACACCGCGCAGTAACCCTGTCACCTACACAGGCGCATTTACCGCGATCCGTGCCTTATTTGCCGCTACTACGGCAGCCAAAGTGCGCGGGTATGGGCCGGGGCGCTTTAGTTTTAACGTCAAGGGTGGCCGGTGTGAAGTGTGCAAGGGCGACGGGATGCGCTGTCTGGAAATGCACTTTTTGCCGGACGTCTATGTTACCTGCGAGCAGTGCGGTGGCGCACGGTATAACCGTGAAACGCTCGAAGTGCGCTATGGCGGTAAGACCATTGCTGAGGTGCTTGATTTGACGGTGGATGAGGCGTTGGTGTTTTTTGGGGCTGTGCCACAAATCGCGAACAAACTCAGGACTCTCGCGGAGGTTGGGTTAGGCTATTTGCATTTAGGACAAGCTTCGACGACCCTCTCTGGCGGCGAGGCCCAGCGAATTAAACTCGCTGCTGAACTTTCCAAACGGGCAACCGGTAAAACGCTCTATTTATTGGATGAACCGACAACCGGTTTGCATTTTGCAGATGTGCACAAACTGCTTGATCTGCTCTTGCGGTTGCGCACATCCGGCAATACCGTGGTGGTGATTGAGCACAATTTGGATGTGATTAAGTGTGCGGACTACATCATTGATCTCGGCCCTGGAGGCGGGGATGAAGGCGGACGGCTCGTGGTGGCCGGCACGCCGGAAGAGGTCGCCGCCTGTTCAGCTTCCTACACGGGTCTTTTTCTGAAACCGTACGTCTGATAACGTGTGCACGTTACGACGCTTTGGGGGAGGAGGCGGCTGCGCCAGCTTGCTGATCAAAGCGTTGTCGCATGCGTAAAAAGACCACGCCACAAACGGGAATCGAGAGTAGATAAAGAATCCCGATAATTCCAAGTGTCAGCCAGAATTGTGAAACGAGCATGCCAATCGTAAACATCACGATTAACAACACGGGGACCAAACGGTTGGCGGGAACATGCAAACTTTTTGCGGAGAGGGTGGGCCAACGGCAAGCCATCAAAATGCCACAGAGGAGCAAAATCACACTGCCCAACCAAGGATTCTGTAACAGGTTGGAATCGGTGTGGAGTTGCCAAACAACCGGGGTCAACACGAGTCCCGCACCGCCGGGAGCCGGAAGTCCCATAAAGAAATGTCGCCAGTACGGTTGTTTTGGGCCCTCATCAAGCATGATATTGAAGCGCGCCAATCGAAACGCGCAACACATGGCATAAAAGAGCGCGAGAGCCCAAAAGAGACCACGAAACGGGTAAGCCGCGCTGGTGGGGGTGACTGTGGCCATAACCCAAAAGTAAACGAGAATAGCCGGCGCAACACCAAAACTCACGAAGTCAGCCAGCGAATCCAGCTCAGCACCCAGTTTGGATGTCGCACGTAGCATACGGGCAACGCGCCCATCCAGACCATCTAGTACACAGGCGATGACAATGGCCATCACCGCATTGCGCCAGTGGCCATCCTGTGCGCTACAGCTATAGCGGATCGAAGTAATGCCACTGGCTGCGGCTAGCAATGTCACCAAATTCGGAATCATGTTACGAACCGGAACTTCCCGAATCCGAGGTGTTTTTGATTTGCGTTTGCGGAGACGGAACTTGCCCATGGGTGGCACCTAAAAGAAGTTTAAAGACGGGCGATGATGGTTTCCCCGGCGACCATCGTTTGTCCAATGCGGACATCAGGTTCGACACCAGCTGGCAAGTAGATGTCCAGACGGCTGCCAAACCGGATTAGGCCAAATCGTTCGCCGAGTGCGAGGGTTTGTCCTTCACGAGCAAAGCTAACGATGCGTCGTGCAATCAGCCCTGCAATTTGGACACATGCGAGCGTTTGTCCTGCGGCTGTTCTCATCAAATACAGTTTGCGCTCATTGGCTTCACTGGCCTTGTCCAGCGATGCGTTGAAAAACTTGCCGGGAATATAATGCATCTTGAGTATTTCACCGGCTATGGGCATGCGGTTGACATGCACATTGAGGACACTCATAAAGACACTCACACGCCAAACAGGTTCTGTTCCCTGTTGCAGTTCTGCTGGAATGGGCGTCTGCGTAATAAGAGAGACCAGTCCGTCCGCAGGACTCACGACAACCTGCACCTCTTTTGGAGGGACGCGATCGGGATCACGGAAAAAGAGGTAGACCCCCAGAGTTAGCAAAATTCCGGGCAAAAGGAGTGGCATCCAGAGAATTGCCAGCAACATGGCTAACAGCGCGATTGCCAACACAAAAGGCAATCCTGCCGAGTTCATCGGAGGAAAAAGAAAACGTTTACAGGATAGATCTAACGTGCTCAAAAGACATACACCTCAAAAGGAAAACATTATGTCATGCACCTTGGGGTAATGCAAGGCGGAGTTCCATGCTACCAACACGGTTGACGGTGTGCGGTTCATTAGTGTACCATCGGTTCATGGTAAAAAAACATCCTGTGTATGATGTGCCGGGACTGCGGGCTGGCGTGAGGCTTTCAAGGTTGCTGTGCGAGTCGCCTAAACCACTCGGATTGGCCGAACTCTGCCACGCGTCAGGTCTCAGCAAGCACATGGTTTACCGTTGTTTGCAGACACTGCTTTCAGAGGGCATCATCGTTGAGATCGGCGAGGGCCCAAAATATGAGCCGTCGCTACTGTCGTTCCACTACAACTCCTTGCCTGTGGCACGCATGACCGTGACACGTGCGGCGCAAGAGCCCCTTTACGCATTGTGGGAAGCGTTGAATGAATGCGTCTATCTTGGCATCGTGAATGATGATCGCGTTCTCTATCTGCTCCATCATGAGGGCGGACGTGAGATCCGGTCCGGGGGTGGACGTATGGGGGGACGCTATTTTCTGCATGCGGACGGCGCGGGCAAAGTGCTGGCGGCTTACGGGGATGATGCGTTGCGCGAACGGCTGATTGCCGAGGGTCTCACGAAACTGACGCCGCAGACGCATGCGGACCGCAAAAGTTTTCTGGCGGACATGACACAGATTCGCAAGCAAGGGTTTGCGATCGACAATGAGGAGTATATTCAGGGCATTATCTGTTTCGCCGCGCCAGTTTTTGATTATGAAGGCAAGACGGTCGGTGCGATTTGCTGTTCCGTGCTGACCATCCATTATACGCTAAAGACGTTGCGGGCAAAGATCGGACCACGAGTGATGGAGACGGCGCGGCGTATTTCCCGGACGATGGGGTGGGAGGAGAAGTAGACGGTTGAAGCGGCGGCGACACCCGACACCCGAACGTTTCCCCGAGAGTCGGGGGCGTGCGTCGAAAAAGGGGGGGAGCGATGATGGCTGAGGATAAACAGGTGGAAAAATGAAAAATGGAACAAAGATCATGTTGCTACTGGCACTGGGGCGTGCGTGGGCAGTGTTTGCAGCGAGCACTGTGCAATCAGTCTGGGACTCCGGCCTGCTGAAAGAGGGGTCAACGGTTTCGGCAGACCTTCAGGCTGTGACCGACAAGCCGCTGGTGCTGTCAGGGCCGAGCGCACTGAAGATGGACATTGCTTGCCTGCCTGAAAAGATGGAGCAGTTTTCGATCACAGCGTGGGTTAAGCCGGATGCCTTCGATCAGTACAACGAGATCTTCCGCATTGATGCGCGTGAAGGCCGCGTCTTGTTCTCGTTTCAAGAGAAGGGGACCGTGCTGTCGCTGGGGCTGGATGTCAATGGCGTCTACCGTGAATGTGACGCGCGAATCCGCCCTGAGAGTGTGTTGGACGGATGCTGGCACTTTGCAGCTGCGACGTTCGATGGACGCGAGATGCGTGTTTATATCGACGGTGTGCTGATCGATCAGTTGCCGCATGCCGGAATCATTCGTGTCGCACGTGTGACAGGGTTTGTTGGGTCACATGGTGGTCATAGCGAATTCTTTCAGGGTGCGATCGACGACCTGCGCCTCTATACTGAGGCCTTGTCGCCGGAGTTACTTGCTGCAATCTTGAAGGCCCAAACGTCACGCCTGACGGCGCGGGTTCTGACGTCGCTGCCGGATGAGTGGAAACCGTTTTTGCGCGAGTACCCCACCTTTGCGGCGACACTGACAGAGGCACGTAAAACATTGGCTCAGAACAAGCAAGACTGCCCTCTGGTCGTCAAGAACCTCTTTGCAATGAGTCTAGCGGCTAGGTTCCCGACTGAGAGTGCCAGCTACACGCGGCTGTACAACCAAGCGGTGTCGCTTTTTCTAACGATATCGGATCTGAACGGATTGAAGGCAAAACTAGGTGAACAGCTTGAGCGACAGACTGAATACATGCCGTTAACAGAGGGGCAATGGGCAAGGTGTTCGGTGGCTGATCGGAAACAGTGGGAGGCGCTCAAAACGTGGGCAGATGCGATAAAAAAGCGTTTGACGGCTGGTGGCTCAGAGGCAGATCAAGTGGTCCTTGAGGCTGTGACGGTCAACTGGCCGAACGTGCCTGAACGGCCCTCTGTTTCCGAACCGGTTGCGCCTTATAAGATTCCGGCTACACCGGACGTGCGGATGTTTACAGCCGAAGAGGCACAACAGGCGATCGAACGGGACTGGTTGTGGCAAGTAGGGGACAAACCCGATCTGGCGCGTGAAATCAATCGGACGCGGGCCTTGGCAGCGCGTTTTTGTCTTTCCGCCGACACGCTCGACCGTGTGGCGGCTGAGGTGGCAAAAGGATCGCTCACAACAGAGAAAACGCGAGAATTGTATTTCGCTGTGCGGCGTATTCGCCGCGACTTGATGTTGGGGAACCCCGTGGTTGATTTTACACAACTTCTAATGGTGGATATGCCTTATCCGGAGGGAAGAGAGTGGCAACATGAGACGCGTCACCGACTCGGATACATGGCTGTGCCGGGAGGCCAGTTGATTGTGGTCGAAGGTTTGTCTCTGAAAGGGAACGTCCGCAGGCTGATGCCACAGGCACCATTACACGGTAGTTTTTGGCGTCCGGATCTCTCGTTTGACGGGCAACGCGTTCTTTTTTGCTTCAAGCCGCACAATGAGAAAGCGTTTCACATCTACGAATGCAATCTGGATGGGAGCGGGCTTCGGCAACTCACGTCTGGGATCTACGACGATTTCGATCCTGTCTATCTGCCTGATGGCAAACACTATGTATTCTCCTCGTCGCGTGGACACACGTATGTGCGCTGCATGCCACCCACCAACGCTTATATCCTGATGAGGGGTGGATTGGATGAGGAAGACCTTTTTTTCATCTCAGCCAACAACGAGCCGGATTACTTGCCGTCAGTGATGAACGACGGACGGATCATCTATACGCGCTGGGAGTATACCGATAAGCCGTTGTGGCGTTGTCAAAGTCTCTGGACCGTGAATCCAGACGGGACGCAACCCAACACCTTTTGGGGCAATCAGTCGGTTTGGCCAGATCTGCTGAAGGACGCACGGGCAATCCCCGGTAGCCGCCGCGTGATGTTTACGGGTAGCGCCCACCACAACTGGTTCGCGGGGTCGATCGGCATCATCGATCCGGACAAAGGCTCGAACTTCCCGAACGGAGTGACCAAGGTCACCGCTGACCAGCGCTGGCCCGAGAGCGGAAATGGGCCAACCGATCCGATCGAGTCCCCTGACTATCAAGCCTACGGCACGTTTGACTCCTATCAGAATCCTTATCCTCTGAGCGAGCGGGACTTCCTGGTTTCTGCACGTCGCAATGGCAAGTTCGCCTTGTATCTGATGGACACGGACGGTCATCGTGAGCTGATCTACGAAGGTGCCAATCACATTTTTCACGCTCAGCCAGTTCGGCCACGGACGCTTCCGCCGGTTCTGCCCGACCGCGTCAAGTGGCCCACAAAGGCGGAACGGTTCAACCCCGAAGGGGGCACGATCTACAGCGCGAACGTTTACCACGGTGCGCCGCCAGCACTTCAGGGCAAGGCAAAGTTCATGCGTATTCTGCACATCGAGCAGAAGACCTACACCTATTGGAATCACCGCCCCGCACTTTCCACGGGCCCCGTGGTTTCATTGCTCCAGTCCGACGGCGTCAAGCGCATCCTCGGGACCGTGCCGATTCAGCCGGATGGCTCGTGCTGGTTCAAGGTGCCGACCGGCGTGGCGTTGCACTTTCAGCTTTTGGATGAGCAGCACCGAGCGCTTCAGACTATGCGCAGTTTTGCCAATGTCATGCCCGGCGAGAGCCGCGGCTGCCTAGGCTGTCACGAGCAGCACAGTCGCGCGCCGCAGATGGGGGGTAAAGGCCCCTCCACGGCAGTCCTCAGCGTGCCTGATGCTATCACGCCTGTTCCCTGGGCTTACGACACGGGCTTTACCTGTGCACCGGAAGGGTGCACAACGCTCGCGCAGTCGCTTGAGGTAGGGCTACGCAAAGCTCAACAAGCTGAGCCAAATAAGGTGGCTGCGATAGAACGGTTTGGTACATCAATCAGCTATCTCAAGGACGTGCAACCCGTATTGAATCGGGCCTGTGGTTCGTGTCATCAAGGTGAAGGCAAAGCGAGGGAAAAGCTGGATCTGACGTTGCGCGGCTACGAGCCGTACATGACGCTGATCGGTCGGCCGGGCTGGGGTCGAACCAACTCCATTCCCGAGAAGTTGTTGCCGGGCTATGATCTGGCCGGCACACTGCAGGTTGAAGCCTACAGCACGGTCGATCCGGCGGCCTACCGGACACCAGAGCCCATGACGCGCCTCTCGTATACCAGCCGCCTGATTGCGCTGGTCTCTAGCGGTAAACACCACGACGTGAAGGTCGATCCCTATAGTTTGTTGAGGTTGACGCTATGGGTTGATACTATGTGTCCATATCTTTCGGATGAGGACATCCGCGCCGAGGAAGACCCTCAATTCCAAGGGTGTGAATGGCTCTCTATTCGGCCGCGTCTCAAGAGCGCACCAGTGCTGATCCGTCCGGGTCCGTTTAGTGCCAACGTAGCGGAATTTGAGTCAGAGACCACAGAAAAAAAGTGATGGGCGCCGTGCCGTCACTGGAGCGCACGGAAGGTGTCGTTCCAAGGAGAAAAACGCGATGAAAACATGCCTATTCGTTTTGATTCCGTTCGCTTGTCTAGCGCGTACGGTTCAAATTCCAGGAACGTGGTCGATGTTGCCTCAAGAGGTGGATCCCGCTATCCTCGTGGCTTTGCCGCCAGCCGTGCCGCGTCAGATGTCTGGGCAACAGACAACGCTCGCACAGGCTTTCGTGCAAGCAGTGGACAATACAGCTGTGACGGAACTAAAAGGAGTTCCGGGTGTGCTGATCGAGAAAGGTGAGGTTTCACTGGTTTTCCGTGCCATTAAAGAAGCCGACGATTTTGGCCGTATGGCAAGGTCGCTCGGTTCGACCGCCGAGTGGTATGGCTCTGGTTTTTGGACAGGCTCAGAAGAGTGGGCTCGCGTGGGTAAGAACTGGATGCATCCCGGTAATGCCGTTGACGTGGCGCGTACGTTTGTTGCGCCTGAAGATGGGCGGGTAACGGTCGCTGGTATTGTCAAGAAATTGCATCTCGGCGGTGACGGCGTAAGGGTCTCTGTACGGCACAACGACAAAATTCTCTGGTCAGCTGACTTAGAGGGCAATGATAGCGTCGGCAAAGAGCCTGCACTCACAGTCGAAATCAAGAAGGGCGACACGCTCCGGTTTATCGTCAACCACCGTCGCTCTCATAGCTGCGACACAACCGGGTGGGACCCCGTGGTTGCCTACGAGAATGGAGCTTCGTATCAGGCCTCTGAAGGGTTCTCCGACAAACAGGAGGCAAAGGGGTGGTGTTACGAGTTCTCCGGGGGCAAAGTTGCGCAGACGAGTCAACCTGTTGTGTACGGTATTGGTAAGGATTTTAAACTCTACAAGGGGGCGCTTGATACCGCTCTCACCTTTCCCTTCGTGATCATTTCGGACGGCAACAAAGAGGATGGGTTTATCGGGTATGTTTTCGCTCGTGATACACCTGAGGCGTGGACCTTGACACAAGATGCGGGTGGACTGAAGGTTGCGGGCCTCGGTGCGACGGCGGTCGTGCGTTATGACGGCACATGGATCGAAGGGCTCAAGCTACTGGCAAAGCTGTCAGGGGTGGGGACGTCTCCCCGAGATGCCCGCGTCGGTTCTAGGGAACCCGTCCTACCGAAACTCGGCGCTGCCGTTCACGCCACGTATGAAAAAACCGTAGCGGGTGTGGCAGGCGCGCCAGAATTGGATTTGTTCTTGCTCGCAGTCTCTGAGTGGGTTCAGGACGACGAACTCTTTGGCGGTGGGGAGGAGAAACGGCTAGCTGAAAGCATTCAGGATCAAATTAAACGAACCGAACAGATCACCGGAACGGTGGTTACACAGAAGGGTACTGGCTGGGAGGGCTATCTTCGAGCGCGGTTGATGAAACGGTGCGCATTGCTTGCTGATCCCAAACTGGCTCTTGGTAACATCCTCTTCTGTACGCGCCGCAATACCTCATGGAATCACGAAGTAGCGCAATACTTCGGTTGGCGTCAGCGCCCAGGCGGGAGTTTGTTCGTGCTAGATAAACCGGGAATCTCCTTGGCCTGTCGTGACCTGATATCCGGCAAACTGCCCTCTGGCAACATTCTCGAACCGCGCCTTTCCTATGATGCCAAAAAGATCCTCTTCTCGTTTGTGGCAACCGACGGGGCACTCGATCCGCGTACGCTAGCGCGCAACGAGACCGATACGAATCATCACTACTACCACATTTACGAAATCGGAAGTGATGGAACCGGCCTGCGACAGATCACCAACGATATTTACGACGATATGATGCCGGAATGGTTGCCGGATGGAGGGATCGCTTTTGTGTCCACGCGCCGCCGCGCGACGTCGCGTTGCTTCTGGTGGGGCTACAGCGACCGCTGGCACAGCTATACCCTGTTTCGCATGAACCCTGATGGTTCGGAAATCCAACAGATTTCATGGAACGATGTGAATGAGTGGTTTCCTGCTGTATCCAACAGCGGACACCTGCTCTTTGCTCGCTGGGATTATATCGACCGCGATGCGGTTACCCATCAGAACCTTTGGTCGATGCGGCCCGATGGTACGAACCCCATGGCTGTTTGGGGTAACGAAACAGCAAAGCCGCACTGTACCTTTCAGGCTAGATCAGTGCCGGGTAGCGGCAAGATCGTTTGCGTTGCTTCTGCGCACCATGCGATTACGGGTGGTCCCGTGATGCTGATTGATCCGACGGTCCACAACAACAGTCAGGATGCTGTGACGCGCTTGACGCCCGAGAAATATCCCGAGGCCGAAGGGTGGATCGAGGGATGGTACAATTCGCCTTGGCCTTTCTCTGAAAAGCTCTTTCTCGTGGCCTACAGTCGCGATCGCCTGATGCACGAGCCGGAGCGGCACAATCCCGATTATGCCCTAGGGCTCTACGTGATGGACAATCAAGGCAACCGCGAGCTTCTTTATCGCGAGGGTCTGATTGGCGCAACCTGTCCGATGCCACTTGCGCCTCGGCCAGTGCCGCCCGTATTACCTTCAGTACTCAACCCTTTACTCGCTCAGCGGGGGTTAGGCGAGGTGTTTATTTCAGACGTGTACGAAGGGTTGTCACCTGCGGTGCGTGGCACGCTCAAGCAGCTCCGCGTGGTACAGGTGTTTCCGAAGACGACGCGCGACTCGAACGCGCCGATCATCGGTGTGGCGGGGGAGGAGAACACGCGGGCAATTTTGGGCGTGACGCCAGTGGAGGCGGATGGCTCGGCGCGGTTTCTTGTTCCTGCTGGCAAACCGATTCTCTTCCAAGTTCTAGACAAGGATGGATTTGCGTATCGGACGATGCGCTCGAGTACATCGCTGATGCCGGGTGAACGGTTGTCGTGCGTTGGCTGTCACGAGAACAAAATGACGGTTTCGGCTTCAGCGTTGAAAGTTGTGGCTGCAATGAAGCGTCCCGCTGCTGAACTGACGCCAACACCGGAGACGGGGCGGCCCTACGGTTTTGTCGAGAATGTGCAACCGATTTTCGATGCTAAGTGTATCTCTTGTCACAATGATAAAGAGGCCAAGGGCGGGATCAACCTGTCGCGCACGCTGGGAGCTAACGGCTTCACGGCGTCCTACCAGACGCTTTGCTACACGAAGGCTTCTGACGGCAAGGTCGTTCGACGCAAGTCAAAGAAAAACGGACGTCCGTTAGTGACCTGTTTTCCGATGCGTAATCAGATTCAAGTTACGCCTGAGGGTGGCGAGGACGGTGCGATTGGCAGCGGGCTGGTGCAGATGCTTAAGGCGGGTCACGGCAAGGTCAAACTGACCTCCGAAGAACTGCGTAGGATTGGCACGTGGATCGATATGAATGCGGTGTACTATGGCGTTTATGAGCCAGAGGCACAGCTTGCCCTGCAACGCGAAGGAAAGCCTGTGCCCATGCCGGAACGGCAGTAGCAAAGGCACCGTTGACTGTCGATGGTCAACTGGGATTTAGGTAAAACAATGACGCCTGTATGCACACGGGTGGGGAGATGTAAAAATGAAGGCAATGACGAGTTTGATTCTGGTGGGGGCGCTGACGATGGGGGGGCTGTGCGGAGCTCAGGCGTTTGATTATCTCTCGCCCGAGTGTTTGGCCGTGACGCCAGATGGACGCACAATGTACGTGACCGCAGCAACGGCGGGACGACTACTGGTTTTGGACCTTGCCTCGTCGAAAGTGGTGGAAAAATGGTCCTTCGACTGCAATCCGAGTGGTGTAGCCGTGGCTCCGGACGGTCTGGTGTACGTCACTGGAGGTGGTGCGCGGGGGATGTTGTACAAACTAAACGCTGCGGGCAAGATACAGGGCAAAGTTGCGCTAGGACACACGCCGCTTTCACCGGTGGTCACCAAAGATGGCTCAACAATCTACGTGCTGAATCGGTTTAACAACAATGTGGTGGCCGTGGATGCTGAGACGATGGAGGTGAAGGCAACGGTCTCTGTTTTGCGTGAGCCTCATGCCGCTGTGTTGGGCGCGGATGGAAAACATCTTTTTGCAGCGAACCTTTTGCCATATTGCCGGGCGACCGCCGATGTCGTGGCAGCCTCGGTCTCCATCATCGACACCACGACATTTAAAACAGCAACCAGCGTTATGCTTCCCAACGGTAGCACCGGCGTTCGAGGGATTGGCGCATCGCCGGATGGCAAGCAGGTCTATGTCACGCATACGTTTGGACGTTATCAACTCCCGACGACACAATTAGAACGCGGCTGGATGAATACAGCAGGACTAAGCGTTTTCAATGGCGAAACGGGCAATTACGTCAACACGGCGCTACTGGATGACGTTGATCTAGGGGCTGCCAATCCGTGGGGAGTGACCGTCTCTCCGGATGGCAAGACCCTGATCGTCGCGCATGCCGGTACGCGCGAGATTAGCGTGATTGATTGTGCAGCGTTTCAAGCGCGTCTTGATCAGGCGGCCAAGAACGAGAAGGTCACAGAGGTTACCAAATCTGCGGCCGATGTGCCGAACGATCTATCGTTTTTAGCATCGCTTCGGCGGCGTGTGAAGCTTCCCGGTGAGGGTCCGCGTGGTGTGGTGGTTGTGGGGAACACCGTCTATACGGCACTCTATTTTGCGGATGCGTTGGTTCAGGTGAAACTCGACGAAGCCGTGGCTCGGCCAGTTGCGATCGCATTGGGTGCTGTGCCAGATCTGAGTAAGGACCGCGAACGGCGTGGCGAGATGTTGTGGAACGACGGGTCAATGTGCTTTCAACAGTGGCAAAGCTGTGCGAGTTGCCATCCCGATGGGCGGACAGACGGGCTGAATTGGGATCTCGTGAACGACGGCATTGGAACACCCAAACAAACCAAAAGTTTGGTCTATTCAGATCTGACCCCCCCGACGATGATAACCGGTATTCGTCCCGACATGAAAACGTGTAATCGAAAAGGGTTGACGCATATCCAGTTCGTCGTACGTCCCGAAGAGGACGCGCTTTGCATCGATGCTTACGTGAGATCGCTTAAGCCGGAGTTGAGCCCGTATCGAGTGAATGGATTCTTTTCCAACGGCATTCTTTCAGATAGCGCCAAGCGAGGTGAGAAGCTCTTCAGCTCGGCTGGCTGTGTGGATTGTCATCCCAATGGCAAGACTGGACCGCACGGCGAGCGTTTGTTCACCAACCAGAAGAAATACGATCTGGGGTTGGGTGTCGACAATGAAGAGGGGCGTGAGTTTGACACCCCCACATTGGTGGAGACATGGCGGACGGCTCCGTATCTATATGACGGGCGCGCGTGCACGATAGAAGAGCTGTTGATGACTTGTAATCAAAAGCAGATGCACGGGACGACGAAGAATCTAAAGCCAGAAGAGGTTAAGGATCTGGCGACATACGTCCTGTCGTTTTAATAAAGACACCTCGTCGAGGCGTCTGCGGACAGTTGGGGAGAGAAGGCGAATCATCAACCCGCCGCGCCGCAGGAACGGCGGATGACGAGGGGAGCGTCGAGCAGGATTTCGCGCGC
The DNA here is from genome assembly GCA_964610015.1 of uncultured Lentisphaeraceae bacterium. GTDB lineage: Bacteria > Verrucomicrobiota > Kiritimatiellia > RFP12 > UBA1067 > CAZSUM01. The sequence continues at coordinate 3,488 of CAZSUM010000008.1, read as the reverse complement.
GGGCGTTTCGGGCTCGCAGAGGCGCTGGAGTAGGGCCTGCACGGCGACCGTGCCGAGTTGCGCGCACGGCTGGTGGATAATGGTCAGCGGTGGCGAGAGCAGCTTGGAATCAGCGTGATCCGCCCGGTCGGTGAGGCGGCCCTGTCCTGTCCGCTGACAAGGAGCAGGGCGGTCTGGCTCCATACGTAGCTGGCTACGTCGCCGTTTCCGTCTCTGCGGCAGCCCCCGTACATACGATGCCGCATACTAAAACCCCGGTGAACCCGCACAATGCGGAAGCTTTCAGGGTGCGGTTGACAGTTGCGATCCTTTTTTATATGGTTACCCATATGAAGACAACCATCGATATTGCCGATGATCTTCTTTTGCGGTCAAAACGGGTGGCCAGCGAGCGAGGAATAACCTTGCGAGAGCTGGTCTCAGAGGGCCTTCTCTATGTTGTTGAAAAACAGTCGGTTCAACCTGCTTTTCGCGTCCGCGCGGTTACTTTCAAAGGCAAGGGGCTTGCTCCCGAATTCCGACAGACCGATTGGAGCGTAATCCGAAACACGGCATATGAGGGACACGGCTCATGATCGCGATCGACACCGATCTGCTCGTGTACGCGCATCGTGAAGATTCGCCATGGCACCCTGCGATTACAGGAAGTTTTCAACAATCGTGATGCTCTCAAGCAGTTGGCGTAGGGCTGCCCACTGACTTTGTTTCAACGTGCTTTGAATCGCGGCAGCCAACCCGTTCGAATTTTCGGGGAGTTTTTCTCCGGCAGCCTGTTTTACCTTAATCTTCTCCAGAACGGTTTCGGCGTCACGGGTTAGTTGCGCGACGACCTCGGACGGTTGTGTGGCGCTGAATCCTGCGATCCCGACCTCCGGCGCGAGCGTAAAGGATTGGAGTTCATAGGCGCCCAGTTTCAGATTCCAGGTTGCCGTGGCGGATTGTTTGCTGTTGTCTGAAAGGTTGACGATCTTGCCCGTCGTGTTTGTCAGGGTTACGGTCACAGCGCTCGGATAATATTCGCGGTTGACCAGATAGACGTAACGTTTACCGCCGTCAACCAGCGTCCGCACGGTCACGGGGTCGGTATTCTCTCCGACCGTCTCGAACTTCCTGGCAGGTAACGCGCGGTAGGCCGCCGCGAAAGGCCGCATCTGATCCGCATGGCCCCGGTCAAGCGTCAGCCCGCCGCGCGAAATCACCATCGGATCGAACCGGGCCAGCGCATTCGCATAGTGCCGCATAAAGTGGACGCCGCCGGAAAACGCGGGCGTGATGCGCAACTGCGCCTCCGGCCACCAGAAGCCATCCGGCGCATACTCCGATCCCATCCGGCAGATGCCCTCTGCGGGTTTCCCCATAATGACGGCCAACTCGCGAGCCTGCGCGTCATCTGGAGCGCACGACCACCACGTGTGTTTGCCCCACCGCTCGATCCACGTGTTGAAGATGTTGACATCGTGACAGGTGGTGGAACTGGCCGTGATCGAATCCGAGCAAGGACTCAGCGCGTTCAGACCCGTGGTCATGGTGATCCCAGGCTCCTTGCTGATGGCTTCACCATCGATTCCAGCATCGCGTCCGCCGGACGGCGAAATGGCGAGGCGCAAGTCAGGGCGGACTTTTACCAGTTCATCGCGCATCCGGCAAATGAGGTCCGTGATTTTGGTGCACCGCCATGCAATCCATTTGTCACGCATGTCCTTGGAGGTCAGGAACGCCGTGCGTTTGGAAAACCGGTCGGGGAGTTTGGCATCAACCGGGACCTTGATGTTGGTCTCCTGCTCGAACAGGCGGATCGTGGTGTCATCGTACCCGTTCCGAAGAGAACCAAATCCCAACGTAGATGATCCGTAGCAAAAGATGTGGAGACCTTTGTAGGAGGGGTGTTGTCCGTAGCGTGTTGCGATTTCCCTGACGGAGCGGAGCAGCGCTTCTTGCACAATGGGATGGACCGGATTGAAGATGGGGCCGCCCGCGCCGCCGCCGTTCGCCACCTCGCCATACGGCAGGGTGCATTGATTCCAGGCTTTTCCCTCGCGCTCCTGGGCCTCACGCTGCCGCTCGAAATTGCGGACGTTGTACTGGCCGGTCCAGTCGCCCGCGCCGCTCTGCACCTTGTCGTCGTTCCGCATGTTGTTGATGGTGTCTGCACCTGCTTTAATTGCGTCGAGGTCGATGTTCATCTTTTCCATGAGGCTGCCGAGGCGGATGTAGGTGACTTGAGAGACGAACTCGAGGTGCTCCTTGTCAAAGCGGGTGAGTAGTTTCTCCACCCAATCATCCGGCTGCGTGGTCCAGCGGATATAGAGGTTACGGTTAACGGGCGAGGCCACGGACCAGTCGAAATAGTTCGCGGGTTCGGTGGGGGACGGGTAGAGCGGACCATGATACCAGATGACGGGGTAGGTGAGGCGGTTCATACCCTCGTACTTGGCGAACGTAACCATGCGGTCCAACCACGTATCGAACGTCAGCGCGCCAAGGTCGGACGAGTGGCTGCACGGGTCTTCGTAACTGATTCCCAATGAGCGTCGCGATCCGTTGCCTTTAACTTCCGGCACCTCAAGTGTCGGCAGCTCTTTGACCTCGCAGATGGTCACATGGGCGGCAGCGGCAGGCTCGTCCGAGGTTGTGTTCCCGAAGGCGATGGTGCAGTCCTTCCAGCGCGGCCAGAAGATTTGACGGATCTCCCGCATTTCACCTGTAATCGGTTGGGCCAGCCCGGTCAGCGAACCGTGTGGCGTAGCCGTTCCTGTGAAGACGCCGATGCTCAGGTCATAGCAGGTGCCGTCCGAGACCGACATGCAACGCGTCTTGTCATCCGGATATCGGACAATCGCGAGGTGCGGTTTTCCGACACGCTTAATGGCAAACCGATAGCCGAAACGTGAATCCGGACTGGGAGCTGCTTCGCGGTACGTACCTGCCGACGAGTTGGTTACGATCACCTTGCCGCACTCGAAATAAAGGTTAGTCGGATACTCGCGCGTACAGTCGATCTCCGTGACGGTTCGACCAAGCTTTGCTTCTTCACCGAAGGCCATCACCCCGATACATAAACCGATGCATGCCAGTTTCTCTTTCCCCATTTTCATCTTTGTTCTCCCCTTTTCATAAAAAATATTGAACCAAATTCAGATTATCTCTCACAGAGTCGCAGAGATCTTAGAGGTAAGCCCTCCGCCCGTTTACGCCCGGAACGAATAACGGGGTAAAGGCAATAAATGGAGCACCCAACATATGCTTGGTCTGTAGCATCGGCGCGACCTCGCGCCGAGAAAAGATGACGCGGCGCGGGGTCGCGCCTGCGCCACAGACCCAAACATCCGACAGTGAAGTAATAAACGAGATTTGAAATCTTGCTCCGTGTTTTCCGTGCATCTGTGCGAGTTAGAACAAAGTCCTCGTTTTGTCATCATTGGATGACAACAATGGCACCGTTGCCTTTGCCGAGCATCGGGAAGCGCGTGGCAGGCAACGAGCCGATA
>CAZSUM010000007.1:0-23319 GCA_964610015.1 uncultured Lentisphaeraceae bacterium | reverse complement strand
GAGGCTGTCCGCCACGATTTGGGCACCATATTGAACCACCCGCGAGACGACCGCCGCGATTGTGAAAGGCGATTTGGCCGGAGCGGAAATCAGTCCGCCATCCAGCGTTGATCCGGCGGCATCCAACGATTCCGCCACACCCTCGCCAATCGTCGAGACTCGCGTGAATGCGGAGATGGATTTGGTCAGTTTTCGGATGCTCGTCAACCGGGTGTTCACTTCCTGCCAATCAGTCGAGGCGGCGGTGCAGCCGGCCAGTGAAACGGCATCCATCATCGTATCGTAGGTGCGGCTATAAGCGTCCTGTTTGTTTTTGGCCTCCACATAGGCCTGCAGGAATTCGCGATAGGCGGACTGAATGCTGCCGGACGCGCGGCGTGTTCCAGTGATCGTAGCGGGTTTCACCACCAGCCCGTTCGCGGAGATGTTATATGAGAGCGTAGCCACCGCACCCACGCTGTTGGTGACGAAGTTCAAGGAATTTTCCGCATCGAAGACGGTGTCCTGCACCACATACAGGGTACTGGTCACCGCGACCGTTAGATCCACGCTGGAGAACCCGTACGGACTCAAGTCCATCCACATGTAGTGATAAAGGTCCGGCCCGTCATACCCCTGGACATAGCTACCGGAGGCACCGATATCGCCCTCATACGGATAACCGAAGATCGCGATCAACTGATCATTGTAACTCGATTCCTGTTCGTCCATGGCGTCCTCGCAGGAGTTTTCCACATCCTTTAACTGACGCAGGGAGTTCCCCAGCATCTGGGCGCGATCCAGAATGGTATTGGCATTCAGGAGCGCGGTTTCCGCACGGTCGAGAATCTGCTCGAAATGACTGGATCCTTCAGCCACCTCATCGGCCGAAATATCGAACGGAACGGCATTCTCGGAGAAGCCCAACGGATTCAGCCCCTGATCGAGCCGATCCACTTTTTTTTGTATGGAGGCATGATAGGTGGTCAGCGCGCTCAGTTCGCTCACGCTATCGCGATTGATATTGAGTAGCCCGTCGTCATCGTAGTCCTCCTCCACACTGTTGGTGGAGGTTGCAGCAACCGGCAGAATGCTGTTGGCCACGGCCCAGTTGTAGAAGGCGCACAACCCGCCACGCGTCCCCCACTCACCGTACCCGAAGGCGCGATTGGTGTTCGTATCCAGATACCCGGAACCGCTCGTGCCACCTGCGGACCAGACTTTGCGTGCGGTGCGGTCCACAATATCAGCACCGGTTTTTGTCAGCGCACACGCGACCTGCGCGAACCGCGACTCGTCATCGTAATCCACATTGACGGGCACATCCGCGAGATTCATTTCGCTCATACTGATCTCACCCCAGGAGAAGTACGGATTGCGAAGCAGACGGTAATACCCCGTCAGGGCACTCAGATAATGACCCCACGCATCACCATGCCCCTGCGGATACATAGTAGCCGCGTCGTCCTCATCCAAGACTGCATCACCAGTCTTTTCATCGATGCCGTAATTCACCACGTAGGCCACTTCACCACCCGTGATGCCCTTGGTCATATTCCACAGCAGCCGATTGTAAAATGGCGGCGTGGTATTGCCCGGCGCATTGGCCAGCGACCGCCCACCCAGCAGTGCCAGTTCCTCGTCAAGCAATGTATCCACTTGATTCTGGAAGCAGAAGAGTGATGACGACAAGGCGCCGTAATCCACCCCTCCATACATGAAATCACTGCCGAAGCCGATGGTCGGGTTCATCGCATCCGAATACGCTTCGTTCCCGAGCAACATATACAGATCGGCCAGACGTTCCACCGCCAGCAACAGTTGCTTGTTGGCAGCCCCATTGTTGACGCCCAGTAGTAAGCTCAGCGATTCTGCCTTGTTCAGCACGGTTTGATAAAGCTGAATCAGGCCGACATTCGTCAGGTTATCCTGATTGAGCGCAATATCTCCCTCGTACGGCCCTCCGATTTCTTGTAGCATGGAAACCGATGCCTCCGCTTCATTGGCATACAAGTCCTGCATCCGCTGCGCAAACGGCGTGATGGAATTGAGTACGCGCTGCACCCAGCCCTCGGCCAACGCGGGACCGCACCAGCCGCTCCAGATATTGCCGACAGAGCCGTAGGCTGCCGTGCCGACGCGCGCCTGATAGCGCGTCACATAATACGTATTCACCAGATCGACCAGCGTGCTGCCCTGCGTGCCGAGCGTGAATCGGGTGCGCCCCACCTCCGGCTCGCCATAATCGGCATAACCGCTTTCGTAATCCGACGGAATGGAGCCATTCGCATTGGGAGATGCTTTCTTCCACTCAAAGATAAAGTCTCCCGCACGGCCGCCGAGCATTTCCGTATAGAGCACGTCGAGTTGCTGCGAGAGCAGGTTGTTTGGGTCTTCACGCGTCACCACCCGACCCGCGTACAATTCGGGGATCACCCGCAACACGTGCATGGAGATGGCATCGCCCTCCTGCACACCAGTCAGTCCGGGCGTTGCATCATTTTCGATCAGCACCACATAGCCCGTGCTGCCCATCGCCGTCAGCGCATACTGATCCACGGCCGTATAGGCGATCTTCAGTTCCCCGTTGATCGTCAGTGCCGCCACGCTGGGCAGGACGGGATCTGTCGCCAGCTTCGTAATGGCATCATCCCAAGTCATCTTGTTGTCGACCCCGTCCGCCACGATCGCCATCAAGGCAGTCCGCTCGGTGTCGTTGAGCACATTGACGTAAAGGATGTCGGCACCCGCCGCGCTTTCCACTCGTTCGCCTTTCAGACACAGGCACGCGTCAAGAGCGGCATTCGGATTGTAGTAGAAGCGGTCGCTGATGCTGGGAGGCAGATCGCGGAAGTAATACCGTCCGCTGCGCACCATCACATTGCCATTGTCGCCGGTTTCAAACCCAAAGTCCGTAATGGGGTTCACGCCACTGGAAAAACCCGAGGACTGAACAACCGTCGGATCGTACAGCATGACCGTTTTGTTGTCGTCAGTGGGGTTCGGATAGACCACGCCCATACTCGCGGCACCCCAGACTTCCGGTAACCCGGATGCCGCCTCCGTGAGCGTACGCCCGATTTGCATCTCCGGGGACACGGCGGGCCACGTCGCCGTCCAGACCCAGCCAATCGGGACACCGGTGCGCACATTGGCGGTGGGGTTCGTCGCACGAGCCAGCCACGGGATCGCTGTATCCAGAGCTGGCTGCGCCGCCGCAGCCAAGCTCGGGAACCAGAACCCGTCCTGCATGGAATAAAACATGCGAATGTTGATCGTGCCTGCGCTGCGCGCCCACACGACGTTCTTACGATCACGGAAGGCCGGATTGCCCTCTCCGGGGTTGTCCCAGTAGGTGTTGGGCTTCCATGGATTCGACAAGAAATCGAGCGGATGCGGACCGGGCAGCACCGAGCCGGCACTCATCTCTGCGCTCAGCGAAGAATAGAGTTCGTTCGTCAGTAGCACATAATGCAGACACATCGCATATTGGTTATTCCGGACATACTGCGTCAGCACCGCCGGCTCCGAGGAAGAGGCGATATTTAAATCGCAGCGAATCGCCCACGGCACATAACCGCCCCCGCCACTTTGGATGATGGCATGCTCTTCATTCGGATTATACCCAATACCGGCGGCATTATTCTGCGTATAGATGATCGGCATTTCATCGGCCACAATCACGCTGTTGTCCACCGCGTTGGTTTCGCCGGTTTCCTCATCTACCCGCAGCGACTTGCCCAGTCCACCGAGCTGACTGGCCAGTACGATTTGCGGCACCTGATACCGATCCGGCCAGACGGACGTGTACCACGCCGGCTGCGAAGGGATTTCCAGTGCGGAAGGCATGCCGAGTTGCTGGACACTCGAGTACCACCACGCCTCCAGCAGGGAGATGCCGTTGACAGAGTTCGTATTGACAAAATACAGCGCGGATTTTGGGGTGCTATCATCCGTCTCCGCCGAAGGTTCAAGGTAGATATTCGGATTGTAATTCTGCCCAGACACTTCTTTATACAGATAGGCTGGAATATCTGCGGAAACGAGATTGGTAATCGCATTCGGCGGGCGAATTTCCATCCCGATCGGGCACGAGTTCGTGGTGCGGGTATAGGTAGTATCCATCACCGAATGAATCGGCTGGAACCAGATGTTGTCGTTGGCTTGCAGCTTCAGCAGCGCATACCCCGACGCGGTCGAGTAAAACATCGCCCCATCGGTCGTGCTGAGGCGGGCGTGATCGGGCTCCTGATAAGCCATCAACTCCGCCGCATAATCATCCGGCAGATATAGCGCCGCGCCGCCCTGCACGGCGGATGCGCCGCGCACGAACAACGGTGTGTCGGGCGACCAGGTGCAAAGATAATGGTTACATTCGAATGGCCAGCTCACATTCTGTGAATCTGTTTCCGCCCAATACACTTCGGCTAGCGCGACTGTGGAAATCGTGGTCGGCCGGATGGAGAAAATGGCATCATTTTTTTCGCTGTAGGTATACTGGCCTGCATGCTGATAGAGGTAGGGCCCCCTGCCATCGGTCGGCGTGTCGGAAGCATACTGATAAACGTGCAGTCCCTCGACGTCATATCCATCGCCTGAGGGCATAAGCTGGTCACCGACATGGGCATTGAGTTCTTTAACTACCGGAGCACAAACCTCCACCACGATGACATCCAGCAACCGGTCGTATTTGCCAGAATCATAATAGGCCAGCAGGAACTGCCCCGTGAGTTTACCCGCGGCATGCAACTGCTTCAGCGACGTGTCCACATAGACGCCGGATACGATTTGCGTTGTGATCGTTGTTCCCTCAACGGAAGAATTATTGGTCACCACGCCCTCGCGGACGTCAAGTAACGCTCGATTGCCATACAGCTTCACGAACTTGCCGGACAAATCCACGGGTGCCGCATTGTAGGGATGCGTGGTCCAGAAAATGCGGTACGGTCGGGAATCCGACATGGTGGCGATCTCATAGGTCTGTGTCTGAACCGATCCGTTGAAAAAGACCCACGTCAGCGAATAGCCGCCGCCCGCCGCAAAATAGATGGCGGGAGTCGTGGGATCGAAGAAAATCTGCGATGAGAGGTTCGTATTTGCTAGGCAGGCCGCCTGATATGCGGCATAGGTGGCCGACCAGTCCACATCGGCTGGCGGCTCCACGACGTCGCCCAGATAATAATCTGGACGAATGCGTTCAAAGGTGTATCCATACAGGCAGGCATCGAGCTGATAGGTTTTCTTACCCACCGTGACAGGTGAACGCGGATAGACAACAACGTTGTTGGAGACATCCAGCATCGGCTCCAGCGCCCCGCTTGACCACTCCATGTTGGCGCTGTTGGTTACCCACGACTGCTGATCCGGGGAGAGCAAGGCAAACGCATCGGTGGTATAGACCTTCCGATAGCTCTCATATTCGGCCACGGTATAAGTCGTCTGGCCGAACGCGCTACTCGCCAGCGCCAAGATCACGCTCGCCCATGCGAATGGTCCAATTCCGCCCCATCCAGCACCTGTTGCTCCACTCATGAAAACCTCCCTCCAGACACCCTGTTTCAAGACCGAAATTCGCGATCTCCATAGGCACCGCAGAACCATCAGGGGGTCGAAACCCATATATCTGTCCAGTCGCCTGCGTTGCCGAAGGTCGTGACATAGCCACATAAGGCCTGTACGGAAGAAGAGCTCCTCGTCATGTTGAATTTTTGTCCCTTCGGAATGGGGACAGTCAGGCTTACGAAACCGCCCTTACTAGTCGCCATTGCAAGCGGTTTACTAATGGAGTTATCGACAAAGTTGATCGCCAGATACCGATCAGCGGAGGCATCGGTGTTTACGGCCGAGATGCATAGGATCAGATCCTGTGTGGCTGTCTTAGTTTCACTGAATAAAAGGCAATTAAATCCGTCAGAATACAAGGTCATTGGGAACATGCGCATGAATTGCCCTTTAACCTGTAGGTCCGAGGTCGTGGACATCGTGACGGCACCGTTCACAGTCGTGGCGCCGTTCACCGTCGTGGCACCGTTCACCGTCGTGGCACCGTTCACCGTCGTGGCACCGTTCACCGTCGTGGCGCCGTTCAGCGTCGCGGTGCCGTTCACCTCCAGTGGAGCGGACGCATTCAGCCGCAACATGTTACCTTGCACTGTTGCGCCCCCGTTCATCCAAAAGCCATTGGTCGTTGTAAACAGCCCATTCACTGTCGTGGCACCGGTCAGCAAGGTACTTCCGCCCACGTTCAGATTCCCGCCCACGGTAAAATCACCGTTGGCTTGTTGCGCATACCTCGCCGCCACCGCATACGGCGTACTCAGTAGCCGTTGTCGGGGCGTGATCTCAGAACCGCCAGACACCGTCAGGCCGATATACAGATCTGTGGTTGAAAGTACAATCGGCATCACCAGCATCGGGTATTGACTACCACTCAGCGGAGAGCCCGCGCTGTCGCTGAGCACCATGTTGAAGGCACCGTGATCCAGCGTGACCGGAATTTGGCGGCCCCAAAGCACTGTACCGCCCGTCGCCGCCGACCAGATGCGCACATCAAGCGTGGCACTCGTGCCGCTCATCTCCGTCACCTCCCCATTCACCACTTCGCTCAGAACCCCCTGGTAAGTTATGGACATCGGCACAGCCAAGGCACTCCACGCCATTCCCACAACCGTCACCGCAACAACCATCATTGATCTTTTCATGGCTCCCATCCTTTATCTTGCACTGTTTGTAAAAAAAGAACTTTTTTCGCGGGACAAGAAGCATTTCTGGCTGAGAAATCGGCCTGTTTTACCTTCAGGTGAACAGTCTCTCAGCTTTCGTGCTTGATGTATTCATTATGAATATAGGATGAAGTTAGACGCATTGGCTCGGGATGCCAACAGCTTTCAATGACAAAAGGAACCTAAATATATGAACATGCTGGCAGGGGCTTATTGATGTTTGATCAGAACAGGCATAGAGAAAACATCTATTTTGCCAAAACTCGCGGGATTACCATTCTGTAATCATTCCGTGTTTGGCCTGTAATAGGGCGGATGTTAAATGACCCCTGAAAAACCCATCAAGGACGGTTACTCTATGAAACCGACAAAAAAGAAACACACAATCATGAAGACCATGATCAGCATCGGAATACTGGCTGGATTGATGGCCGGTGCCTATTACGGGTATGCCGCTAGGACTAGGGTAAAAAATTCGCAGACCCCACCTCAAATCGTTCAAGCTGAACGCGGTCCGCTCCAGATTATCATTGAATCGACTGGCACCATTGAGCCAGAGCGAGAAGTGGAGATCAAGTGCGAAGCGAGCGGCGAGATAACCGTGCTGCCAGTCGATGTGAGCAACCTTGTTAAAAAGGGTGACCTGCTGGTCCAATTAGATCCACAGGATGAAGAACTTGAAGTGAAACGTTCACAAGTCGCTGCCGTTGTCGTGAGAGCTAAATTGGAACAGGCAAAGCTGAAATTGAAGATTGCCGAGCAGGACCTCGTGAACTCGCGCAGCCGTTGCGCTGCCACGCTGGCGTCGGCAGAGGCTTTGGCTGAGGAAATGACCGCCCAGCTGAAACGTGCGGAGCAACTTCACGAGAAGAAGATGATCAGCGAGCAGGAGGTGCAGGCAACCCGGACCTCCCACGCCCAGGCAGTTTCGAGTCTGGAAGTCGCGAAGATCGCAATCAGAAATCTGGATACTCAGGAACTGGAGATTGACTCGCTACGGCAGGATGTCGCCATTGGCGCGCAGGATGTCGTAACCAGCGAGATCAATCTGGATGAGGCGAAAGAGCGTCTGCGTGAAACAACGGTACGGTCACCGATGGATGGCGTGGTGACGGTGCGCGATGTGCAGGTTGGTCAAATCATTTCCTCCGGCACCAGTAGCGTGAGCGACGGAACAACCGTTTTGTTTCTTGCGGATATGAGCACCATGCACGTGCTTGTATCAGTAGATGAAAGTGATATTGGGCAGGTTCAGACAGGACAAACGGCAAAGATTACAGTGGATGCATTCCCGAATAAGGAGTTCCAGGGCAAAGTCGTGCGTGTTGCAGCAAAGGGGCTCTCCAACTCCAATGTCGTGACCTTTGAAGTAAAGGTAGATGTCACCAGTTTGGAGAAAGATCTGCTGAAACCCGGCATGACCGCCAACGTAGAGATCTTGGTTGTTAACAAGGACCATGTTCTCCGTGCGCCCTCGTCGGCGATTCAGCAAACCACACGGGAGTGCTTTGTAACACTATTCAATGCCGACAAGACAACAACCCGAAGAGAGATTACGGTCGGAGCCACCAACGGGGACTGGACCGAAGTCCTCAGTGGCTTGAACGAAGGCGACTCACTGCTGATTATGCGAAAGAATCAGAGCGCCTGGCGCAGTGGCGATGAGAAGAAGGAGGAACAAAGTATGTCCAGCAGTTTAATGCAGGCCGGTAGTGGCGGAGGAGCCCCCGGAGGTGGAGGAGGCGCCGGATGCCAGGGAGGTCCACGACCATGATCACAGCCACCGACCTTCGCAAGACCTACCAGCTCGGCACATCCACGGTACACGCCTTGGATGGTGTCAGCATTCACATCGCGGAAGGCGAGCTGGTTGCCATCACCGGTCCATCCGGCAGTGGCAAATCGACGCTGATGCATATTCTGGGGTGTCTCGACACGCCGGATAGTGGCTCATACTTTATCCGCAACGAGGATGTCTCAACGCTGACAGGCAACGATTTGGCGCTGATCCGCAACCGCCACATCGGGTTTGTCTTTCAGTCATTCAACCTGTTGCCTCGGCTTTCCGCTCTGGAAAATGTCGAATTGCCCCTACTCTATTCCGGCGTTTCGGATGCACGTGAACGTGCCGCTGAAGCGCTGAAGATCGTGGGGCTGGCGGATCGTAGTACGCATTCCCCGGCTGAAATGTCCGGTGGGCAACGGCAACGGGTGGCAGTAGCACGAGCAATCGTGACAAACCCCGCCATTATTCTTGCCGATGAGCCGACCGGCAATCTCGACAGCCGCACCGGTGATGAGATTTTACGCCTGTTTCAGGATCTCAGTAAATCGGGACGGACGGTCATTATGGTAACGCATGATGCGTATGTCGCCGACCACTGCCAACGAAAAATAAACATTCGTGACGGCAAGGTTGTCGAGAAGGAGCCCTCATGCTTTTCTGGATAATTCTCAAAGTTGCTGTAAAAAGCCTGATTTCCAATGGCACACGAAGTTTTCTGGCCATGTTGGGCATTATCATCGGCGTAGGCGCGGTGATCTCCATGCTGGCCCTCGGTGCAGGAGCCCAGCAACAAGTCCTGCAACGAGTGCAGGACATGGGCTCCAACCTGCTGAGTATCCGTCCCGCAAATCGGCGACAAGGCGGTGTTTCAGGAACGAGACAGAACCTGACGCTTGACGATGCCAAGGCCATTGTCGCTGAAGTTTCCGGTGTGAAGGAGGTCGCGCCCATTGTTCGCGGAAGTGCTCAGGTCAAATACTTTGAAGAAAACACCCCTGCCAGTGTCATCGGCTCAGCCGTCACCTACTTCTCCACGCGCAACAACACGGTGGCGAAAGGGCGGATATTTACGGAAGGCGAAGTCACCCACGGCGCACGCGTCGCAGTCATGGGACCCGACCTGGCAGCCCTGCTCTTCAACGAGACCGATCCGGTTGGGGAGATCGTGAAGATCAAGGGCATCAACTTCGAAATTCTCGGGGTGCTCAAGGAGAAAGGCGATGGTGATCGCGACAACATCGATGAGGCCGTGATTGTCCCCTACACGGTGGCGATGAAACGACTATTCGGTGAAACGCGCCTGATGGACATTGACGTCTGTGCCAATGATGGTGCTGATATGGAAGCGGTGGAAGCCGGGCTACTGGCGCTTTTCCGCAAGCGGCACCGTATTGCCAACGAAGACGACGATGACATTCGAATCTTCAACCAGGAAGAGATGATTGAGACCGCTTCCAATGTCGGGCAAACCTTCACCATGCTGCTCGGTGGCATTGCTGGCATATCTCTGCTTGTGGGGGGGATCGGCATCATGAACATCATGCTCGTTAGCGTCACAGAGCGCACACGCGAGATCGGAATACGCAAAGCGGTGGGAGCTCGTAACCGACATATCTTGTTACAGTTTCTTCTGGAGTCCATTTTGATTAGCGGTATCGGCGGACTATGCGGCATCGCTGCCGGGTTCGGCGCCGCACATGGAATCGGTAATCTAACGGAATTCGTCCCGATTGTTCAGTCGAATGCGGTACTCCTCTCCCTTTCAGTCAGTGTCACCATTGGTGTGTTCTTCGGGTATTACCCAGCAAAGCAAGCGGCCAAGCTGTATCCCATTGTTGCGTTAAGATACGAATAAACAGGCTATGAATTCTACAATAAACTTTTGCCGCGACTATCTGCAGTCTTTGTTCTTGTCGGCCCTCTCTTTTGCATCGCCAGCTTTTTCGCTTCCCCCTTTTTCATCACAAGGGAATATGCTATTTTGTTGTCACAACACATTCTTCATTTGATCAGCGAGAACTCTTTTATGTCCACCTTCAATGACAACTCTCTATCGATCGGCAACACACCCTTAGTACGCCTCAACTCGGTGTTTAAAAAAGCGCCGACGACACTCCTCGTCAAAATTGAAAGTCGCAATCCAGCTTTCTCCGTGAAATGCCGGACAGCCGCCTCGATGGTCTGGGAAGCCGAGAGGGATGGGCTTTTGAGACCCGGAATGGACATTATCGAGGCCACAAGCGGAAATACCGGTATTGCATTGGCGATGGTTGGTGCCGCCCGTCACTACCCAGTTACGCTGATCATGCCGGAAAGCATGAGTTTAGAACGCAGGCGTGTTCTCGCTGCTTTTGGTGCACATCTTGAACTCACCCCTGCTGCAACGGGTATGGCCGGTGCCGTGCAACGTGCAAAAGAGCTTTTAAGAGAAGCCCCCACCCGGTTTTTCATGCCTGATCAGTTCTCCAATCCAGCAAACCCTCTGATTCATGAACGAACCACTGGCCCGGAAATATGGGCCCAAACAAAAGGCCAAGTTGCTGCTGTGGTGGCTGGAGTTGGCACGGGCGGCACCTTGACTGGAATTGGGCGTTACTTCAAATCCATTGGGGCCAAGGTCACCATGGTGGCGGTCGAACCCGCCGAAAGCCCACTACTCTCCCAACGCATTGCAGGAAAAACGCTCATCCCTGCGACCCACGGCATTCAGGGCATCGGTGCTAATTTTATCCCGCAAATCGTCGATTTTTCAGTCATCGACCGTGTTTGTCCCATTACAACTGAGGATGCGCTGGAAACCAGCCGCCGATTGGCACGCGAAGAAGGCATTCTCTGTGGCATCTCAAGCGGCGCTGCTGTTGCGGCCGCGATACACCTAGCGAGCGACGATGCGTTCCTAGGCAAGTCTATCGTTGCCATTCTGCCTGATAGCGGCGAACGTTACCTCTCCACTGCTCTCTTCTCTTAATTGTGTCACACCTTCCTATTACGATTTCTTTTAAGACCTTTGGGTGTCGTCTGAACCGTGCTGAAACAGCTCAGTTCGAGGCTGCCTTTGCAACGGCCGGTTTTATACAAGTCCCGTTCGGTACTCCAAGCGCCCTCACGGTAGTGCATACGTGCACGGTTACACAAAAAGCCGAAAATGAGTGCCTAAAACTGTTAACCCAACTCGGGAAAAAGAAACCACACTCGCGTCTGATCGTGACTGGGTGTGCAGTTGAAACGCTTGCGCACCATCGACTGCTTGACTTGGGCGTTGATCTGGTTGTCACTCGCGACCAGCGTGATGAACTGGTCAAGCTGGTTGTCGGACTCCTTGGGCTGACTCAACCGATGGGCAGTCAGCCACACCATCCGCTCGATCATCGCGCCACCTTAAAGATACAAGATGGATGTGATTTCAACTGCACGTACTGTATTATTCCGCATACTCGGGGCACACCACAAAGTCGCCCTTTTGCAACCTGCCTTGCAGATGCCCAAGCCTTTATTGCGGATGGTTTCCAAGAGTTGGTTGTCACAGGGTGCAACATCGCCTGTTATGAGGATCAGGGGCGCTCTCTTGTGGATTTATTGGATGCACTCGCAAATCTTCCAGGAATCGGACGTATCCGGATAGGGTCCCTTGAACCGGGCACCATAGAACGTGCCGTCATTGATTACATGGCACAAAATCAGACTATTTGCCGTTTTCTTCACCTGCCGATTCAGAGTGGCACAAATGAAATTCTCTCTCGTATGGCACGTCGCTACCGGATTGAAGAGCTTAGTGACACGCTCAGCATGGCGTTTGAAAAAATGCCTGACCTCGGCCTTGGCGCTGACATCATTACTGGATTTCCTGGTGAAACCTCTGAATTATTTGAAAAAACCCAGACCTTCCTGAAAGCGTGGCGTTTCAGCAATCTGCATATCTTTCCCTATAGTGAACGCCCCGGCACCCCGGCAGTCTCTTTCGAAGGCTCAATCCCGATTTCCGAACGTAAGCGACGCGTTCAAGTTCTCAATCTGCTGAAAGCGCGTAAACGAAGCGCCTTTGCACAACACTTGGTTGGTCGCGCGGTTCAGGTCTTAATCGAAAAAATAGATGACAAGGGCTTGGCCCATGGCTGGACCAGTGAATATCTGGCCTGTCGCATTGAATCTGCCCCTCGGGCGTGTATCGGACGTCTCGTGACCTGTGTGCCCCACAAAAAAGAAGTCACCACCTTATACGCACGAGCAAGCATTTTTTCGAAAATCTGAACGGTTGACCATCGGCATAACAAGGCTGGACGGTTAGGGTGCAAAAAAAAGCGACCCTTGTTTGAAAACAAGTTTCGCTTTTTTATGGTGCTCGGGGGGTGAGTCGAACCCCCATGCCTCTCGGCACATGCCCCTCAAACATGCGTGTCTGCCATTCCACCACCCGAGCGGTAAAACGGTGTATACTTTACTCGAATCGTGTTGAATCACGCAAGGCCAAATCCAAAGGTCGCTTAAAATTTATTCTTCGCCACGTTTCTCGTGGATCACCTGAGCTTCAAACACTAAAAAATCCGTATCCGAGCGCCAGTCATCCTCCGCAAGACCCGCCTTTATTGACAAGTGCGAAAGCGTCTCTTCAATTCCCCAGCCTTGTTCCAAAGCCACCTGTGGTAAAAAAACCGCTTGATGGGCTCCTTTGCTCAGCACGATGCCATGGCGTCCAATCTCGATTTCACGCCAACTTGTGACAGGCTTAGGCGGAGACAGCATGGAAATCTCGATATCAATCGCATCCAATTCATCCTCTCGCAGTACCGGAAAACGTGGATCATGAAATGCCGCATTAATCGCCTGTTCTCTGACAACCTTCCAAATTTCACGTCGCGGCACGATCTCCCCAATACACCCGCGTAATTCGCCCCCCTTATGGAGTGTCACAAATCCTCCGCGCACAGCACGCAACCCTGCGGTCATCTCCAGCGGCGCTTCCCGTGCAGCGCTTCGCTCGCCCACGTTGAGTGCTCGACGGATCGTCTCGCGAGCAAGAGTCAGCAAACGTGTACAATCTTCTGCTGGGATCTTTTCGCTCATGGGTACGGACGAGGCGCGATCTGGCACACCCACATGCCATGTTCCCTTAACCAAGGCACCCAAATAGCTAACCGAGTTGTGTTCATCTCCCGTTACCTGCGCCGACATCTCATACCCCGTTCGCATGACTTCAGCATCTTCAGGCATCATCGCCAAAAGCAAAGCCAGTGGGTCACGGCCACAAACAGTGGCACCCGTTTTGTTAAGACGTGTCAAAAAAGCATCGATATCTTTATTTGCAAACAGATCGAAAATGCCGCTATCGAGAGATTCAATATTTTTCAAAACATTGTTTGTAAAAGGCTCATACCCATATGAGGCCCCATGGTGCGTAAAATCTGAACTAATTACGACCAGTGTCCCTGGGTCCATTAATTGACGCAATGCTTGGGCAGAAGTCAACAGATTTGGAACATCGAATTGTCCACAAATCAGACAGACTACCGCCAAATTGGTGCTGAGGCAGGCTTGAATCAACGGTAGTTGAATTTGATCACTATGTTCCCGCACATGTGCGGCTGGCACATGCGTGACAAAAGGCAACTTTCGCAGTCGATCAATAAACTCCGTATCAGCCCGCAACTCTCCGAGTGGTGTGCGGAAATGCGTGGCATCCGGCACACTGATTTGATTGTGCATCGCCACATAGTGACTTGGCCCCATCACCACCACACGCGTCAATGCTTTTGGGTCAATCCGCAAATAAGCCCCAGCCGCCACGTGACCAGAATAACGATAGCCCGCATGCGGTACAACTGCGGCGCACACCCCTTTTTTGCGAACCACGTGAATGCCTTTACTCCGTTCGGCAATCTCATCGCGCAAAGCCCGCTCACTATCTTGATACCACTGTCCCGCCAATGGAGAGACCATTACTTTTTTAGCCACCGCGACCTCCTCCCTTGCGGGACGTTGATCAGAACAGCCCATCCCAGCACAAACACCTAATAGAAGACAAGCGATTTTAGGGTTCATCATGCTATCCTGCCCAAACAGCCATGCGCCGTACCTGCGCATCCACCAGATAATGAGGACCATACCAAGGCCGTAACCCTTTTGTCCAGCATGCCAGCAAAACCGTCGCAGCCAAACCCCGGATCAACCCTCGCCGCGTATACCGTCTCTCCACCTGAGGCGTTTTCATGACCACACCCCGTAAATTTTTTCGCCGCATGTTTCACATAAGCCATTCGCCGTTATCCGGTTTGCAAGCACTACATACCGTTGCCGCTGAATGATCACCTGATGACATTTTGGGCATCGCGTATCCTCTCCATCCGGCATCTCAACATTACCGATGTAGACATAACGTAACCCCGCTTTTTGTGCCAACTCCCGAGCACGTAATAACGTTGCCACCGGTGTTGGAGGCAAATGTTTCATTTTAAAAGAGGGGAAAAAGCGTGAGAAATGCAGCGGCACATCAGACCCGAGATGCTCCATCAGCCAGCCACAAAGTCCCTCTAGCATTTCATCGGATTCATTCAACGTGGGAATTACTAGATTGGTAATTTCCAGATGCACCCCAGCCTGATGCATCATCACAACAGATCGCAATACAGGTGTCAGCGACGCATCGCATACCTCACGATAAAATTGATCGCTAAACCCCTTAATGTCAACATTCGCGGCGTCGACATGAGGCAATAACGCAGCCAGCGGTTTTTCGTTAATATAACCCGCCGTTACCAAAACATTCCGTAACCCCGCCTGATGAACCGTCTGACAACAATCCCGTGTATATTCATAACTAACGATGGGCTCATTATACGTATAAGCCACATGAGCGCAGGTATGTTTGCGAGCGAGAGCCGGCAGCGCTTCCGGGGGCAAATCATAGGAACGTAGCTCCTCTGGATCACCCTGCGACAACTCCGCATTCTGACAGTTCTTGCAATGAAGGTTACATCCTGATGTCCCCAACGACAAAATCGGTTGTCCAGGAAAGTAGTGAAAGAGTGGCTTTTTTTCGATGGGGTCAACATGGACGGCACACGGCCGACCATAGGTCGCAGCGTGCAACGTCCCTGCGACATTGATTCGCACCCGACATTCACCGCTAAACCCTGGCGGTATTCTGCATGCCTTAGGGCAAATGCCACATCGAACACTCTGTGTAGAATGTGCGGTCATCAGTTACCTCACTCAATAGAATGAGTATAACGCAACGATTTGGAAATGAAAAGCGAAGCCATGCCATGCCTCGGTCCTTTAGTGCTTTACGGCCGAAGAACAGCGATAAAAAACACGTTGTTGCCATCTCCCTCGCCCTCTGGGAGAGAGCTGGAGTGAGGGGTACGGGCTCTGCTCGCATTAGGCATCGCATCAAAAGATCGGTCTCTTTACCAAACAAAAAAGCCGCATCTGCACCTCCCCTGCGGGAACATACAGTTGCGGTGAAAAAATTGAACCCCGAATTCCGGTCGCGTGCTTACACTTCCGGCTTGGTCTTACGCAGACCCAATCCACGGTCCCCATCTTTCCATTGGCCACGTTTTTTAAGCAGATCAACTCGCTCAAATCGTTTTAACACGTTACGCTTGGCCACAATCTTGCCTGATCCCTTTAAACTGGTATGCTGACTCATTCTCGCTCTTCTCCTCTTCGCGTCTGTCTTCTATGCCAGACGTCAAGTGAATGACAATAGCAAAATCTGACGGTTTTTCAACCGCAAATATTATTAACCTGAAATTTAATACCCTCCTCTGATTTTTTGTGTTTCAGGGTTGACTCTCACCCCTCTCCCTGTACAATTGTTTTTGATCATCGTATTCGGTTATGCTCATAAGATGCGGTAACCTCTAAAGTAATAGACTCACTTCAGCTTGAATGACGTGTATTACTGGTTTTTTGGGGAATTTTAAACAAAATCATTTCACCTGTTGAAAGGAAAGTATGAAGCTCAACTCGCTGATTCCACTCAACCGTCGTTCATTTGTCAAAGCAGCCTCTGCAAGTGCTGGTCTATCGGCTCTCCCGGGTGTACTGCGAGCCCAACAAGCTCCATCCCTCAATGTCACGGGGGCGAATAATCGTATCCGAGTCGCCTGTGTGGGATTCTCCGACCGATTTAAAGACGCCCTGCTACCGGCCTTTACTCAATGCAAGAGTGAACTTAACTTCGACATGGTCGCGCTCGCGGATTTGTGGAGCGTGCGTCGTGCAGAGGGGCAAGAGAAACTTGCCAAGATCATGGGCCATGACATCGACCTGTATCGTAGCGATGAGGAGCTCCATGAAAAGGCAAAAGACATCGATGCCGTCATCATCTCGACCGCTGACTTCCAACACGCCAGGCACACGGTTCATGCCGTAAACGCAAAAAAGGATGTCTATTCCGAAAAGCCCTGCGCTGAAGACATGAGTGCCGCCAATGCCGTACTCGATGCCGTCCGTGCGGCCCGTGCAGACAATAACCGCGGCGGTGCAATCGTTCAGATCGGATCACAACGTCGAAGTGGAAAAGCCTACCATATCGCCAACGACTACATTCGATCAGGCAAGTTTGGTGATATTAGCTATGTCGATCTCTGCTGGAACGTCAACCAACCCCGTCGCTGGCGACGTCCCGATGCCCTTGTATCGAGCCTAAAAGAGGCCGATACAGATTGGAAGCGTTGGTTGCTGGATCGTCCAATGGAACAATTCGATCCTCGCAAATATCTCGAATTCCGCCTTTTCTGGCCGTATTCTTCGGGCATCCCTGGCCAATGGATGTGTCACCAGATCGACACCGTTGCGTGGTTCACCGGATTTGAATTCCCTCGTAGCGCCATGTCAGGAGGCGGAATTTACGCATGGAAAGACGGACGAAAGAGCTTCGACACCTTCACAACGATCATGGAGTATGGGCCGGAAGATGATGCCAACAAGGGATTCCAAGTCGTCTTCAGTTCTCGTCAGACCAATGCCGCACGCGGTAATGTTGAAAAGTATCACTCACCCAGCGGTACGATTGACCTGATCAACGGAACGGTGTCCAATGAAGGCGTTGAGCATCAAAAATTGGAAGTGACCAAACTCACTGAAACCACGGCAGCGGTCACAGCCGCCAACACCGGTGCGGACAATATGACGGTAAACCATATGCACAATTGGATGTCCTGTATCCGCTCACGCAAACAGCCAAACGCCCCTATCGAAGCTGGGTACAGCCATGCCGTTGCCCTCATTATGTCGAATGCCTCTTTGCGTACAGGCATGAAGGCAACCTTTGATCGCGCGCAACGGCAAGTCATCGCTGGTGGCAAAGTATTTAAAGGCTATTGAACAAGGAGCGTTCACGCATGAAACTGAACCGAAGGACCTTTAACCGCTTGTTTGCCGCATGCGGAATTGCCGTAGCACATAGCCGCGTACAAGCACAGACAACAACGGGGGCCAAGCTTCGGTTCGGTGTTTGCACAGGACCCAATCATGCCGCCAAACTCAAGGGGATCGGGTACGATTTCCTTGAAGGCGGTGTGGCCAAAACCTTGATGCCTGATCTAGACGACAACACCTATGCACCTGAACTGGCCAAGCTTAAAGCATGTGGCTTGCCCTTTCACTCGTGTAACGGATTTTTGCCTGGCCACTTCCGTCTGACAGGTCCAGAGGCCAATCATGGGCCAGCATTGGACTATGCTGAAATTGCGTGTCGGCGGGCAGATGAACTCGGCATTAACTTTATTGTCTTAGGCAGTAGCCGTGCAAGAAACGTACCGGACGGGTTTTCGCATGACCGTGCTAAAGAACAATTTATTGCCTTCTGTCAGGCACTAGGCGAACGGATCAAAGACCGGAAGGTCACCATTGTTCTCGAACCACTAAATAAAAAAGAGTCCAACCTTCTCAACAAAGTTGAAGAAGGCATCGAATACGTAGATGCAATCAATCAGCCACGTATTCAGTTGCTGGCCGACTTCTTTCATATGATGATGGAGAACGAAGGCCCGGAGTCGATCGTCAAAGCAGGCTCCCGCATTCGCCACTGTCATATTGCCGAACTGGAAAAACGTATGGCGCCAGGAACCAGTGGTGAGGATTTAACGCGCTATTTCAAAGCGTTACACACAATCTCCTACGTTGGAGGGGTCTCTTGTGAATGCGGGTGGCCTAAAGAGAATACCGAGGAAGCTTGGAAAAAAGCCTTGGCCACCATGCGCACGCAGGCCTCTGCCTGAGGCATCATGCCTGACTGTTTTTCCGTGGCAAAACGTAGCCTTGGCACACATCGCTAGGCTACACGTTTCACAAACAAAACCATGGTCCTTTTTCCCCTAGCAGAAGTCTACTTCCGATTACGTCAGCCAACCTGCGCGGAGTTATGTGAAACCTCGCGACCGTATCGTTCAGGCTTTCACTGGAGTGAACGCCATCTACAGTGTGTCTGGTTCGATACGCGATATCGACCCGCTCGTTTTGCTTTGCCCGGCGGTGAAACCGTTACCGTACTAGACCCTGGCCAGTGGAATCTTGAGGCCGGTCCAGACTTTCTGAACGCAACCTTGCAGATCGAGCCTGGTGCGCGCCAAATTCGTGGTGATGTGGAAATTCATATCCATCCCCTAGACTGGGATACGCACGGTCATGGCCAAGACCCCTCTTATTCCCATGTCGTGGCGCATGTCACTTGGTTTAAGGGACCTGCTCCACGTAGCTTACCTGATTCAATCTACGCCCTTACACTCGCCGAATCCATACTCTCCACGCCCTCGCTCTCGCTTGATGACATTGATATTAAGGCCTATCCGCATGCGATTCTTCCTAAAACTCCGCGGCCTTGTGAAGCGCTACTGAAACATCACCCCGAGCGTGCAAAAGAGGTGTTGCGCGCTGCAGGTCACTATCGACTGCAACTCAAATCCGCACGTATCCGCACACGGCTTGAACAGTGCGGCGATCGCCATCAAATCTTTTATGAAGAGGTCATGGCTGCACTGGGTTATAAACACAATCAGCTCCCTTTTCGCGCAATCGCAAAGTTGCTCCCTGTCACCCGGCTCAATGCCACACGTGAGATTGCCCTTGCCCGATTACTTGGCACTGCCGGTCTTTTACCACAACCGGAATGCGCATCGGATGTTGAGGGTCAACAAATCATCCGTGCGCTCTGGGATCTCTGGTGGCATGCGTCTGGAGAAACACTCCCGACACCCATCGCTTGGCGTTTCAGCAATATCCGTCCGCAAAATGCGCCCGTACGCCGACTTGCCGCTGCCGCTGCACTCTTTTGCGGATTGAACGATCTCTTGCACGATCTAGAACGAATCTCCGCAACAGACGGTGCCTCTTGGTTTGCTCAGGCCTTGGCACTTATCATGCAACGGTGTGCTTGGAATTTTTGGAACCATCGACTTGGTTTCAGCACACCTTCGGATGCCACGCAGACAATCGCACTCTTAGGAGAAAGCCGTGCTGCAGCGATATTGACCAATGTCGTCATCCCATTTCTGGCCACCGAAGAACAGTTACCTGCCGATTTGCTGGATCATCTGCCACCGGAGGATCTGTCACTTCCCATGCGCCTGACAGCCTTACATCTCTTCGGCCGTGACCATAACCCCGCAATCTATGCCAACAATGGCATCTTGCAACAAGGATTGCTCCAGATTCATCTCGATTTTTGCCTGACTGCACGTCCCAATTGTGAGACGTGCATGCTCTGCAATGCGCTTGAACACCATTCGTGAGACACGGTTGACCTGCTTGTTCCCTCTCTGTGATTGCACTATACTTATTTGCTATGCCTTTGCCTCTGCTGACAAACGAACCCCCAACTCCTCTGACCCCTCCTTATCGCAATCATTTTAAAGATTGGGTGGGTGTGTTGCGGCTCTGGTCGTTGACCGCCGCCACCGTGCCAGTTTGTGTGGGTAGCGCATTGGCCGCTTATGACGATATGTTTTCGTGGCGCATTTTTATACTGACGCTTTTTTGCGGCTGGTTGTTGCAACTCGCAACCAATCTCCTGAATACCTATGGCGACTATTCTTCTGGCGTCGATCAGGTTGCCAATCCCCCCACCGCACCGCAACTGGTCTTTCAAAAAATAGCCCCAGAACCTGTTTTTCGTGCCGGCGTGGCCACCTTGCTAGCCGGAGCGTTACTTGGAGGTGCTATCGTAGCCTTAACTGATTGGAGATTGCTCTTCTTTGCTGTCCCCGGTGTTGCAGGCGCGGCCTTCTACACCACAGGACTACGCTATAAATATGCTGGTCTCGGGTTGCCAATCGTCGCGTTACTCATGGGTGTTCTGATGGTCATGGCTAGTTATTTTGCTCAAACAGCCACACTCAACCTACCTGCTTTTCTGATCTCACTCCCCATTGCCTGCCTTGTTGGTGCAATCCTTCATGGAAATGACCTTCGGGATATTGTCAGCGATCAACACGCTCGAATCAAAACAGCCGCGTCACGTCTAGGTCTCGCGCGTGCTCAAGTTGTCTTTGTCGCTTTACATCTAGCACCCTATTTCCTTCTGACAGGCAGTGTTATCCTTGCACAGCTCCCCCGTGCAACACTGTTTGCCTTTCTGGTTCTACCCCTCTCTTTACAAGCTGTGCGCACATGCGTGAACGGATTCCGAACACAGGGTATCCAGCAAATCGCACGTTTGGAGTCGATCTCCGCTGGCACACACTTTATCTTTGGCAGTGTGGTTACCCTCACGTTAATTATTTCAAAGGTGCTTTCATGATAAAAAACCGTTTTTACTGGATGAGTCTCACCTTGGCAGCGCTTGGCTTTGCCTGGGTTTTCGCCTGTCCGCACGGCAACTTCTGGATAAAGATGAGCATCACAGTTAGTATTCTAACAGGCGTCTCGCTTTTTCAGACGGGGCTGCCTTGGCATCTAAAAGATCTTAACGTGAAAGAGGTTCTGCTGGGTATTAGCGCTGCTGGACTACTCTATGCACTCTTCTTTCTTGGCGATGCGATCGCCACCCGAATTTTCGGATTTGCGGCCCCACAGATTTCATCCATCTATGCCATCCGTGAATTGGGAAATCCTTGGGTCATCGGTGCCATATTATTTCTACTTACCAGTCCGGGCGAAGAATTATTCTGGCGAGGTTATGTACAAAAACAGGCTGCCCTGAGATGGGGAGAATCACGGGGTATGGTCGTTGGTACGTTATTATATGGAGCGGTCCACCTCGTTTCAGGAAATATTATGCTGGTGTGTGCTGCTACGCTTGCAGGTCTATTCTGGTGTAGCCTATACCGCTGGCGTCATAATCTGACTGCCTGCCTTATCTCGCATGCGCTTTGGACAGTCAGTGTGTTTCTCCTTTTCCCTATTCGTAGCTAATGCGGGCATAGCCCGCAACCCTCACCCCCTGCCTGCGGCAGGCAGGCAGCCCTCTCCCAGAGTGCGAGGGAGAAAGCAACAACGTGTTGTTTATCGCTGTTTCTCGGCCGTCAGGCACTAAAGCTATCAAACCCGCACAGGAGGACCCCCTCTATTCAGTGATTTCAGCAAAACACAGCTCGACGGGAACGTCTCTCCCTCCCAATTGGATTAGCATGCGCAACACAAGAAATTCGTATTATTGTACCGATCTTCTTCAATCCTTTGCACAAGACACCTCATTTAAACGATCGCGTAGCTTGACTGAACGCGTCTGCTTATGTATTTTGTACTCTTTATGCAAGCCAGAGTGGTGGAATGGCAGACACACCGGACTTAAAATCCGGAGTCGGGTTAAACCGACGTGAGGGTTCGATCCCCTCCTCTGGCACTAAAAAACCGATAAAATAAAGGTTTTTTGATATTTTGCACGCGTCTTTCAGGGTCAATCCACACGCATCATGAAAACACTCGAGCGCTTAGGAACAGAACCCGTTGGACGTCTGCTAAAGGAATTTACCCTTCCGGCTATCATCGGTTCCGTTGTCAACGCGCTCTACAACGTGGTCGACCGACTCTACATCGGACAAGGGTGCGGGCGAGACGCTATTGCGGGCGTCGCACTTGCCTTTCCCATCATGATCATACTCGTAGCCTTCGGCACGCTTATCGGTGTTGGCTCGGGTGCGTTGCTCTCGCTCAAGCTGGGTGAACGGAACCGAGTCGACGCCGAAAAGGTGTTGGGCCAGTGCATCGCAGTCAAGTTGCTCTTTTTTCTAACGCTGCCCTTTGTTGGCCTCTACTATCTAGACGATCTGCTCCCTCTGTTCGGCGGCACCCCCGAGGCCATCCCCTACGCCCACAACTATCTAAGAATCGTACTCTACGGCAATGTGTTCGCGCATCTCAGCTTCGGTCTCAGCAATCTCATGCGAGCAGAAGGTCATGCCCACGAGTCGATGCGCTGTATGATCCTAGGCGCAGCGATCAACACCGTTTTGGACCCGATTTTTATTTTTGGGTTCGACCTAGGCGTGGCCGGTGCTGCGTGGGCCACCAACCTTGCGATGTTTTGCTCCGCTGTCTACGCCTTTCGTCACTACCTCGCCCGAAACAGTGTGGTGAGGCTTCGACTGGGGCGCGTCCGCATCTACCCGCGCATGTTGATGCGTGTGTTCGCCATCGGCCTTTCGCCTTTTGCCATTCAGTTAATGGCTGGCGGCGTAAATATCGCCCTAAACCGAGGCTTTCTCAGGTGGGCCATCGACACGCAGGCCGCCACTGTACAAATCGCGTCGATGGGCATTGCCAACAGCGTGCTCTTTCTGCTACTGATGCCTGTCTTTGGTTTGACGCAAGGGATGCAACCAATCGCAGGCTACAACTATGGAGCGAAACAGTTCAACCGGGTTCGCCACGTTTATACGCTTAGCATGA
>CAZSUM010000006.1:14185-23704 GCA_964610015.1 uncultured Lentisphaeraceae bacterium | reverse complement strand
ATTCGGAATCGCTGGGTGCCCTTCACCGCTTGCCCTGCAGACGTTTTCACGCTAAACTGACGCACAATGACAAACATTCTCCTGACTGGTGTACGTGTACTTGATCCCGCAACTTCGCGAGACAGCGTTGAGGATTTGGCAATCCGTGATGGCGTTGTGCAGAGCCCAGAGGCTCCGACCAACGGATTGACTCGCATGGCAGCTTCAGGACTTCTTGTGGCTCCCGGGTTCTGGGATGTACATGTTCACTTTCGCGATCCGGGTCACGCCCTGGCTGAGACCCGCCAAAGTGGCGCGGCAGCGGCAGCGGCAGGCGGCTTCACCCATGTTGTCACCATGCCCAATACTGTCCCCGCTGGCGATAACGTAACGTGGCTACACGAGCAGATCGCCGCGCATGATCTCCCCGTACGAATCCTACCTTCGGCCTGTGTCACACAAAGCCGTCAGGGGCGTCAACTCGCAGATCTGGAAGAGCTGGCCGCCCATGGCGCCGTCGCCTTTACCGATGATGGTGCAATGGTTGCGGACGATACCCTCATGCGTGAAGCGATGCAGCGTGCTAAACTGCTGAACAAACCTGTGATGGACCATGCGGTCGTGCCCACGTTGGCTGGAAAAGGCATCATCCGTGACTGTGCACTCGCCCGCCAGAATCAGTGGCCTCTCTTTCCTCCAGAAGCTGAGGTCGAAGCGGTACAACGCGATATTCGCCTCTGCCGCGAAACAGGATGCGCAATGCACATTCAACATGTTTCCTGTGCTGGCTCAGTCATCGCTATTCGCGAGGCCCGTGCCGCAGGCTTGCCGGTTACGGCTGAAGCCTCACCTCACCACCTTGCTTTAGCTGTTGAGGATATTCCCTCGGATAACGGCAACTATCGCATGAATCCGCCCCTCGGCACGCATGAGGATGTACGCGCCTTACGTGACGGTGTACTGGATGGCACTCTCGGGATTTTCGCAACTGACCACGCACCGCATGCCGCTGAAAATAAAGACCATGGCTTTCGTCAAGCCGCCTTTGGCGTCATTGGGCTCGAAACAGCCATTGGCATCACTTGGCAGGTGATGGTCGAGCAAGAGCAAATGCCCGTATTGGAGTGGGTTGCACGCTGGACCTGTGCCCCCGCCGCATTACTCGCGCATCCCTTGCCCACTCTGGCACCGGGACACCGTGCCGACCTGGTACTGATTGATCCACAAACACCTTGGCAGGTCAAACCCGAAACCTTCCGCTCACGCTCTCGTAACACACCTTTCGCTGGATGGACCTTACGCGCCCGCCCAGTGATGACCCTTTGCGATGGACAAATAACCTATCAGGAGTTGACATGAACACTGCTTTATTTGAAAAAGCCATTGCCGCACTTCCCAAACTCTGCTTTACGCGTGCTCCAGACTGCGGCTTGATTCTAGGCTCTGGCTGGAGTCAGGCACTGGCTTCAGAACGCCCTCTCTTGCGCCTCTCCTATGCCGACATCCCGGGATTGGGCGCGAGCACCGTAGTCGGTCATGCTGGCGAATTGATCCTTTTTGAACGGCACAACCTCCGTATTCTCGCATTCCTTGGCCGTCGCCACTGGTACGAAGGTGTCGGCTGGGAACCCGTGGTGTTGCCCATTGAACTGCTACGCCGCATGGGCACACGCAATTTGCTGATCACCAATGCATCAGGGGGCATCAACCCAAAATTCAAACCTGGCGATCTGATGGTGATCCGCGACCACATCAATGTGGCGGGAATCACGCCCCTTATCGGACCCGTTCAATCAGGCTGGGGTCCGCGCTTTCCTGACCAGTCTCACGTTTACCACCCACAATTGATCGATCTGCTACACAAAGCCGCAAAGGATACTGAGATTGCCCTCTCGGAAGGCGTCTATCTCTTTACGTCTGGCCCCGCCTATGAAACCCCCGCCGAAATTCGTGCTTACGCCAACATGGGAGCAGATGCTGTGGGTATGTCAACGGTACCCGAGGCCATTACCGCCAATGCCGCAGGGTTGCGGACCGCAGGCTTGAGCTGTATTACCAACATGGCTGCTGGCATCAGCGGACCCCATCTCTCCCATGATGAAGTGTTAGAGCAAACCCGAAATACAGCGCCCCTGATGGCAGCATTACTCGACGCCTTTCTCAAACAACTCGCCTCATCGCTAGCTGTTACATCGACGGTAGCCTGATGCGTTTCTGTCACCCTATGAGTCTTTCTTATGACCTCAATTCAAACGCCAGCCTTTGTCATTGATCTTGCAGCTATTGAGCGAAACCTAGCCATTCTCGCAACAGTCAAAAAACAAACGGGCTGTCAGATTCTGCTGGCCTTAAAAGCTTTTTCAACGTTCAGTGCCTTCCCCGTCTTGCAGCGTGTCCTTGATGGCTGTTGTGCCAGTTCCGTACATGAAGCGCGACTCGGACGCGAATGCTTCGGCAAGCAAGTCCATGCCTTTGCCGCAGCTTTCTCCGAAGCCGACATGCACGAGCTTGTGACGCTGGCTGATCACATCACGTTCAACTCGTTTGCCCAATGGAATCTGTTTAGTAAGATCACTGCCGCCACCCAAACAAACCTTACCTGCGGTCTACGAATCAACCCGGAACACTCCGAAGGAGCCACGCCGCTCTATGATCCCTGCGCACCCGGCTCACGTCTCGGCATCCGGGCAGCGGCCTTTACGCAGGGTGTTCCCCCTGGCATTACGGGATTGCATGCCCATACCCTCTGTGAGCAAGACGCCGCGCCCTTTGCCCGCACACTCGCAGCAATTGAAACCCGTTTTGCCTCGATCCTGCCGCACATGCGCTGGATGAATTTCGGTGGGGGCCACCATATCACCCGTCCCGATTATGACCTCAATCTACTGTGCGAAACCCTAAAGACCTTTAAACAACGCCACCCTCAAATTGAGACGCTCTATCTTGAACCTGGCGAAGCCTGCGTCTTAAATGCCGGAACCCTAGTCACCACGATTTTGGACATCGTTGAAAACAAGGGTCCCATCGCCATTCTGGATGCCTCATGCGCTTGTCACATGCCCGATGTACTGGAGATGCCTTATCGGCCACGCGTCTTTCACGATGCGTCTTGGCGTGGAGAAGCCACCCCGGGACCGCAAGCTGACTGTGGTGCAGATCCGGGAGTCAAAGCCCATACCCTCCGTCTAGCAGGTGCGACTTGCCTCGCCGGAGACCTCATGGGGGAGTGGTCCTTTGACACTGAACTGAAGATTGGCGACAAACTGATCTTCGAGGATATGGCCCACTACACCATGGTCAAGACCAACACCTTCAACGGCATCTGCTTACCCGACATTGTCCTGCGCAAAACAGAGGGTCCATTGACCTGTGTGCGTCACTTCGGATATACCGACTTTAAATCTCGCCTGTCGTGACCCTAACTTTATAAGTCTTGCATTTGCCATTGCATTTGATCTTGCATCTTGCAAGTGTCGTTGTAGCCATAAACGAGAAAAAAACGCTTATTGTTCTTCAAAAAGTTAAATTTAGGCCTATTCTCTGCGTTGGCACGTAAGATGTTTTAAACAAGTCAGTACAAAAAAAGAGGTGCTGACATGAATTCAAAACTGAAAGTCGTGATTGTGGGTGGAGTGGCTGCAGGACCTAAAGTTGCGTCGCGTGTGATTCGACTGAATCCAAACGCAGAGGTGACCATCATTGAAAAGGGCAGTTTGCTCTCCTATGCCGGGTGCGGACTCCCGTATTACATATCAGGAGTGGTCAAAGAGCAAAAGGAATTAATGAGTACCCCTGTGGGTGTTGTTCGTGATCCGGTCTTTTTCAGCAAGGTTAAAAATGTGCACGTCCGGAATCAAACGGAAGCCCTTCAAATTGACCGCATAAAAAAACGTATCAGCATCGCGCCTACAGGCGAGAAAGAACCAGCAGAATGGATCCCCTATGATAAGCTTGTTCTCTGTACTGGCGCGCGTCCGGTACGCCCCCCCATTCCCGGAGCGGATAAAAAAGGGGTCCACGCACTACATGCCGTAGAGGATGCTGAAGCGATTAAAAGCATGCTGGCACAAGCTAAAGCCAAGGATGTGGTCATCGTGGGGGGCGGATTGATCGGTGTGGAGATGACAGAAGCCTTGGCTGAACATGGATGCCGAGTAACGGTTGTCGAAAAATTGGATCAAATCCTTACCATGCTCGATCTACACATGGCTCGTTTGGTAGAAATGCACATGGAATCCAAAGGGGTGCGGATCCTCACAGGCACCAGTTTGGAAGCCATTCTCGGCAAGCCGGACAAAGACGATTGCGTGGGTGCTGTCAAAACCTCACAAGGCGTTATTCCGGCAGATCTGGTCATCCTCTCCATCGGAGTACGTGCCAATACGACCTTGGCTAAAGCAGCGGGGTTGACACTGGGCGAGAAAAGTGGCGCCATACAAGTAGACACCCATATGCGCACCTCTGATCCCGACATCTACGCCGCTGGTGATTGCGTGGAAGTGACCCACTTGATAACCGGACAACCGGCCTACATTCCTTTAGGGTCAACGGCAAACAAACAAGGTCGCGTGGCTGCCAACCACATCTGTCAAGTGAACGATACCTTCCCGGGTGTTCTGGGAAGCGCCGTTTGTAAAGTTTTTGATTTCTGCGTGGGACGCACAGGTCTGACAGAGCGCGAAGCACGCACCGCAGGATACGATGTAGAGGTTGTGCTAACCCCCTCGCCAGACAAGGCTCACTTTATGCCGGAAGCACGTCTGCTGATCCTGAAACTCGTGGCAGACCGTTCCTCCCGCAAACTGCTCGGCGCTCAGGCAGTTGGCCCCGGTGCGGGTGATAAGCGTATCGATGTCGCTGCCATGGCGCTTACAGCGGGCCTGACCGTAGATCAACTCGCACATGTGGACCTCTGCTATGCCCCTCCCTACTCTCCAGCAATGGATAATATCCTGACTGCCGCAGATGTCATGCGTAACAAACTGGATGGCTATTTCACGGGTGTCTCCGCTGAAACCCTGCAAGCGGAACTAACCTCCACCACCCCGCCCGTTTTACTGGATGTCCGAACACCAGATGAAGTTGAGACCCTGCGCCTGACCGGTTCACTTTTCATTCCGCTTGGCGCACTGCGCACACGACTCGATGAGGTGCCGCATGATCGCCCGATCGTCTGCTTCTGCAAAATCTCGCTACGAGGCTATGAGGCCGCACGCATTCTAAACGCAGCCGGATACCAGAATGTCCGTGTGCTCGACGGCGGTTTGTCCGTCTGGCCATACGCGCTGGACAAATCTGTGCGAGCCAGTTAATTGCCTTACAAATGGCGGACACCCATCAGGTCGCCACGCCAGCCAACTGGCAACCAGGCGACGATGTCATCGTGCCCCCTCCTGGCTCTTGCGGGACGGCCAAAGCACGAATGGAGGAGAGTGACAGCGACATAACCAAACTCGACTGGTTCCTTTGCCTCAAGAAGTGCCCTAAAGATTAACCCACTCTCACCACTAGCGGATCGCGCGATCCACGCGATATCCGCTCAACCCAATCAAGGAGCAAACACATGAGCGCAACTGTTAAAGAGCTAAAAGACACGAACTTTCAAGAGACGATCGCTAAGGGTGTCACCTTAGTGGATTTCTGGGCCCCGTGGTGCGGTCCCTGTCGTATGCAAGCACCCATTCTCGACCAAGTCGCTGAAGAGATCAAAAACAAAGCTGTGATCGCTAAGGTCAATATTGATGAGAACATGACCGTTGCAACTGAGTTTGCCGTTCGCAGCATTCCCACGTTACTGCTTTTTAAAGAGGGAAAACTGGTCAAACAGTATGTGGGATTGCAACGCAAGGATGACCTCATACAAGCCATTGAGCAAACACTCTAACTACGCAAGAAAGGGCAAGCAAATGAATAACATGAAGGGTGTTTTTATCGGATTTATCGCAGGGGTTATCGGTATGGGTGCAACGATGTGGCTAATCATGCCACACCTCATGCTGACCACACACGAGAGTCGCTTCGCTGATATTGAGCAGACCACGTTGGCACTTCGAACAGCGATTGAGACCAATGGCTGGACCTGTCCGGCTGTCCGCAACATGACAACTTCTCTTGCGAAGCAGGGCGTCGTCCTAGGGCAACCCATACAGATCGTTGAACTCTGTAAAGCCACTTATGCAAAGGAGGTCTTGACCGCCAATCCTGAAATGTCTACGTTAATGCCCTGTGCATGGGGTGTTTATCAGAAAGACGGTAAAGTCTTCATTACTGGAATGAACACGCGCTTGATGGGAAAACTGTTCGGGGGAACGATCGCCCGTGTCATGGGCGGCAGTGTGGCACAGGATGAAGCCGCTATCCTGAAACAGGTCATACGCCCATAACGGCAAGAGAAGAGAGGCCTTCGATGATGCATCGTCTGATTGAGTTTTGTATTAAACGACCCGCTTTGGTGACATGGACCATGGCTGTTTCAACATTTGCCTTGCTCCTGTTGGCCGCCTTGCCAACGATGGCACCACAGACCTTTTCTTTCTTGCACGGTGCACAGATTGATACCGACCCGGAGAACATGCTGTCTTCTCAGGAGCATGTTCGCGTTTTTCACAACGCCATGAAAAAGGAGTTCGCACTCGCCGACATGCTGGTCGTAGGGGTTGTCAATAACCAGGCGCCCGACTATGTTTTTAATCCAGCTACGCTCAACGACGTTTATGAACTAACCTCATTCGTTAAGACCCTACATGGCGCAGCGATTGGAAAACCGGACGATCCCCAAGCAGGCGTCATCGAAATTGATATCATCGCACCCTCCACAGTCGACAATGTCGAACAAGGAGGACTGGGCAGTGTCAGCTTTGAGTGGCTGATGCCTACCCCCCCCACAACGCCTGAGGCGGCACGCTCAGTACGCGAAAAAGCCATGAAGCTGCCGTTCATGAAAGGCACGCTCGTTTCTGAAGATGGCAAGGCCCTTGCCCTCTATATTCCGCTTACAGACAAACACCTCTCCTACGCGGTGGCCAAACGCATCAAAGAAAAAATTGCGACGTTCACCGCCAATGATGACTACCACATCACGGGTCTACCGGTTGCCGAAGATACCTTTGGTGTGGAAATGTTCAAACAAATGGCCCTCTCTGCACCCACGGCGATGCTCATCATCTTTCTGTTGCTACTCCTCTTTTTCCGCAAGCTCGCATTGATTATCTCGCCCTTGATTATCGCCATCGTGAGCTGTATCGTCACCATGGCGCTTTTGGTTGCCACAGGCCACACCATTCACATCATGAGTAGCATGATTCCCATCTTCATCATGCCCATTGCCGTGCTCGATGCCATTCACATCCTCTCTGAATTCTTCGACCGTTATCAGGAGAGTAAAGACCGCGCAACAGCCATTCGACAGGTGATGAAAACCCTCTTCACGCCCATGCTCTACACCAGCCTCACGACGGCGGTGGGCTTTCTTTCCCTCGCGCTAACGCCGATCCCGCCTGTTCAAGTCTTTGGCGTCTTCATCGCAATTGGGGTCATGGTCGCTTGGTTCTGGACAGTGACCTTCATCCCGGCTTCCGTACTTTTTATCAATCCTGAAACGCTGTCTAATTTCGGTCTGACCGAACAGAATGCGGAAGCCGAATCTCACACGCTGATGACGCGTTTACTCGCTCGTCTAGGTCAGGGAACGTTCCGTTATGCAAAGTTGATTCTAATCGGAACACTCCTCTTAATCGTGATTGCTGGCTGGGGTATCAGTCAAATCGTAATCAATGACAACCCTGTCAAATGGTTCAAGCCAAGTCATCCAATCCGTGTCGCAGACAAAGTGCTCAATGCCCACTTCGGTGGCACCTACATGGGATATCTTTCCTTGCGCCCCACCAACGAACTCCTTGTCCCTCCCCACCTGAGCGCGGCACTGGCCGAGCCCCTGCGCAGCCGCCTTGCAACCCTGAAAGCCGAGCATGTCTCTGGCGCGGAAAAAGTCTTCGCAATCCTCGCTAACGAAGCTCAAAAACTCGATCAAACAGCGGCTGACCGTGATGCCTTCTTTGTACAGCTTCAGGCCTTTATCACCAAGCAGATGGACACCGTCCCAGATGAGCTGTTTGATGCATGGGATGCCGCGGGCCTCCTCGTCAGTACTCAATCGCAGAGCGGCCAGACCTTTAAAGACCCCGAGGTGCTTCGGTGGATCGCGCGCCTTCAGGATCATCTTCTAACCATTCGTAGCCCAGACGGACGTCCCCTCGTAGGCAAGAGCAACTCGATTGCTGATCTGGTTTGCACTGTTTATCGGGAACTGATGGAGGGTAATCCGGAATTCTACCGGATCCCAGATACACGCCAAGGTGTTGCACAAACGATCATGCAGTACGAAAGTTCCCACCGTCCGCATGACCTTGCACATTTTGTTCGCACCGACACGTGGCGAACCACCAGTCTGTGGATTCAACAGAAAAGTGGCGACAACCGCGACATGAAGGTGATTGTCGCGGCAGTCGACGCCTATGTTGCCGCCAACCCGCCACCGATCGCCCTGACACCCGAATGGTTTGGTCTAACCTATATCAATGTGGTCTGGCAGGCCAAGATGGTCAATGGCATGCTGATCTCCTTCCTTGGCAGTTTTGCCGCAGTCTGGTTCATGATGATCATCCTCTTCCGCTCAGCACTCTGGGGATTTCTCTCCATGCTGCCGCTGACGGTCACAATCGGCATGATCTATGGACTCATTGGAATTGTCGGCAAAGATTACGACATGCCCGTAGCAGTGCTCTCAGCGCTCAGCCTTGGTATGGCGGTCGATTACGCAATCCACTTTATCTCACGCGCCAAAGAACTCTACCCTAAATATGGGTCATGGCAAGCGACCTCTAGCCCCATGTTTGGGGAGCCCGCACGCGCAATCACCCGCAACGTCATCGTCATCGGGGTTGGCTTCCTCCCCTTGCTGGCAGCCCCACTTATGCCCTACAAAACAGTGGGCACCTTTATCGCAGCGATCCTGCTCTTTGCTGGTGTAACCACACTTTTCTTGTTACCCGCCTTGATCCGACTCTTGGAACCCCAACTCTTCCCAAAAGAAGGTGCGGCCTTTATGTGTCGCTGCGGCACCTGTTTCTTCGCGGCTGTCGCAGGAGTGCTGACGATCGCGCTCAATGTTCAGCTCTTCGCTGATGTCGCGTGGACCACGATCTCATACGTCAGTCTGATCTGTATCGCTGTGATCGCGTTCTCATGTTTTCTCAACAGCCGGCGCAAAACCTGTGCGCCGATATCATCCGACCCGTCGGCCCTGTCCGACCTGTCCGACATGTCCGACGAAACAAAGGAGGCTCCATGAAAAAAACTGTGAAAAAAACTATTTCAGTCTTGATTATGCTTGTTTTAGCAATTGGGGTGCTCGCTGGGTGCGGCGGTCCCGACTTGACAGAGGTAACAAAGAAGTATAACCAGGCAGCAGATCTTTTTAATGAGTGCGCGAAGCTGGTGAATGAGAATGGCTGGCAAAATAATGCTGATATTCTAAAGACA
>CAZSUM010000006.1:0-14175 GCA_964610015.1 uncultured Lentisphaeraceae bacterium | reverse complement strand
CTGACCGCCCTGTTCGCCCTGACCGCTGGTTTCGCGCTGGCGCAAAACGCCCCCTCTGTTGATGAGATCGTCAACAAAGCCAATCGCACCACCCTTTATCAGGGTCAAAGTGGACGTGCTAAAGTTGTCATGACCATCCAAGATGCGCAGGCACGCCAACGTTCACGTGAATTTACAATTCTGCGACTTGACCTTGAACCAGAAGGCGACACATCCGATACCTTTACCGGTGATCAAATGATGTACGTCTACTTTGACCGTCCCGCTGATGTAAACAAGACCGCCTATTTAGTCCACAAACATGTGGGCCAAGATGATGACCGCTGGCTCTATCTGCCGGGTCTCAATCTGGTCAAGCGAATCGCCGCATCGGATAAGCGAACCAGCTTCGTGGGGTCTGACTTTTTCTATGAAGATGTTTCGGGACGCAATCCCGCTGATGATACGCACGAGCTTATCGAAACCACCGAAAGCTACTATGTATTAAATAATACCCCCAAAGATCCGAAAAGTGTCGAATTCGCCTCTTATAAAGTCTGGATCCACAAAACCAGCTTTATCCCCGTCAAAGCCGAATATTACGATGCAGCGGGCCAGAAAATCCGTGAAGGACAAGCCCTTGAGGTTCAGCAGATACAGAACTATCCGACCGTGACTAAATCATCTATGAAAGATCTGCGTTCTGGGAGTACCACCACCATCGCCTATACCAAGGTCGAGTACAATATCGGTCTTACCGAAGATCTCTTTACCGAGCGTTACCTGCGTAACCCGCCACGCGCCAAGCTACGCTGAGTATGAAAACACTTCTTAAACTCGTTGGGTTCTGTACGGCACTCATTGCGCAGCTGATTTTTGCAGAAGAGCCAGCGCTGCCGCTGGGTCTCAAAGCTGCCGCTCCACAAGAGCCAGCGCTGCCGCTGGGCATCTCTGCCCCGGCTTCGCCAGAACCCTCTTTACCTGCCGGGCTTGATACGCCAGCCGACTCACCACAACTCGCGCCCCCTAGCGAGCGCACCCTGCCTAAAGGTCTTAGTGGCTTCTGGGAGTTGCGCGGGGGAAGCCGTCTGCAAAATGATCCCTACGAAAAAACAGCCTCGCTCGGTGAAACACGCTTGCAACTGCAACTCGAAAAAGCCAGTGAACGTATCGCGCTTAAGGTGGGGGGAGACTTCCTCTACGACCCCGTGCTCAACGAGCATCGTCTTGATCTGGAAGACGGCGATGGCTGGTTTGATCTACGACAGGCGAACCTGCTCCTACGTCCAGCTTCTTTTGTTGATCTCAAATTGGGTCGCCAGATCAACACATGGGGAACCGGCGATATGCTTTTTATCAATGACCTCTTCTCAAAAGACTGGAATTCCTATTTTATTGGGCGAGATGATGAGTACCTTAAAGCACCCTCAGATTCAGCCAAAGCTTCATTCTTCAGCGAATGGGCCAACCTCGACTTAATTTACTCGCCACGCTTCGACAGCGATCGATATATTGACGGGCACCGTTTATCCTACTGGAATGCCAATCAAGGACGTCTCGCGGGTCGTAACGCCACCGTATACGCCGACAAACCGGACGACAGTTTCCGTGATGACGAGTGGTCTGCACGCCTTTACCGCACAATCGGTTCTTACGAAATCGCCGCCTATGGCTATGATGGCTTCTGGAAAAGTCCTGCCGGAAGTGACCCAGAATCCGGACAAGCTATTTTCCCGCGTTTACAGGTTTTCGGAAGTAGCGCACGCGGTCCTTTCGCCTCTGGCATTTTGAGTCTGGAAACCGGTTGGTATCGCTCAGCCGATGATCTGGATGGAAACGATCCCTTTGTACGCAACAGCGAGATGCGTTATCTGATCGGCTATGAACAAGAGTTAGCGCGTAACCTAACCGGCGGCCTTCAATATTACGTCGAACAGATGATGGATTATGACGCTTACCAACGCATGCTACCAACAGGTCTGTCGCCAGCAGATGAATATCGTCAAGTCGTCACGCTACGCCTGACAAAACTCCTCATGAGCCAGAATCTTCAACTGGGCACCTTTATCTACTTTTCCCCCACCGATCTCGATGCTTATCTACGACCCAAAGCGAGCTATAAAATTGATGACCACTGGATTGTCGAACTCGGCGGTAACCTATTCTTTGGGGAAGACGATCAGACCTTCTTCGGCCAGTTCGAGCGCAACAACAATCTGTATGCCAGCCTACGTTACGGATTCTGATCTTGCCCCCTCGGCACCGTGCGAACTTGAGCACCCTGAGAGGAAGCCCCCCCCCATCAAAGAGAGCGAAACGCCTCAGAGCGCCGAATAGCCTGAATCGCATCATCTAGCCGCTGCAGAAAGAGCGACCGGTCGCCCTGCTTGAGCGGCAAAGGACCTTTTGTTATCTGCCCCGCACTTCGAAGTTCTGTCAACAAATCCCGCATCGCAACCGTCTGGCCAATGTTGTCTTCAGTGAACGGCTTTCCCGTTGTCCCAATCACACGTGCGCCTGCTGTCAAGCAACGACTCGCAAGCGGAATGTCAGCCGTGACGACAATGTCGTGTGGTTCCACATGTTCAACAATCCAATCATCAGCCGCATCCAGAGTGCCCGCCACGATTTCGAGTGTTATTCCCGACTCCGGTGGAACCCGCATCCACGCATTTGCCACCCATGTCACCTTCAGACCGTACCGTTTGGCAACGCGGTAGACCTCCTGCTTGACAGGGCACGCATCAGCATCTACAAAGATATGTAGCAATGGGTCATCCTTACTTTTATTTCTGTAATGACTGGTGCTCTTCAACCAACCCCGTTTGGTACGCAAACCCGAGACTAACGCCGAGAGCTTACACGCTGCTGCCTCAGGTTGTCCAGATCATCCGGCAGGCGTTACCGCGTTCTGAGCACATCAGCAATTGAGTGGTCGCAGCTATCCTCACGCGAGACCGCAGTCCAACCGACTCGACAGGGTCGGGATCGAAACTGTACGCCGACACCGATTAAGACACCTATTCTGTTTCCCTTTTTTACCGTACTTGTTACCTTTGATTCTCTTGAGATATTTTTTCAGTTAGGCCACGTCTAAAACGCAATTCGTTCACAAGGAGACAGCTATGATGCGATGCAAGTGGTGTGGAAGCGATCCCGCATACATCGCGTACCACGATAAGGAATGGGGCGTTCCCCTTCATAATGACCGGCTCCTGTTTGAGTTTCTGATTCTAGAAGGCGCGCAAGCAGGTCTAAGTTGGCTGACCATCTTGAAAAAACGAAACCACTACAGAACAGCGTTTCATGGCTTCGACTGCACTCGCATCGTCAACTATACCGAAACAGATGTAACCCGACTACTTGCTGATTCTGGTATTGTGCGCAATCGGCTCAAGATTGAATCCGTCATCAAGAACGCGCGCGGCGTTCTTCGCATCAAAGAGGAGTTTGGGTCATTGGACACGTATTTCTGGCAATTTGTTGACGGAATTCCCCTGCAAAACTCGTGGCCATCCAGTGCAGAGCTTCCAACGAAAACCACGGTGTCCGACACGATGAGCAAAGATCTTAAAAAACGCGGACTCACCTTTGTTGGCTCAACGATCTGCTATGCCTTCATGCAAGCAGTCGGGATGGTCAACGACC
Source organism: uncultured Lentisphaeraceae bacterium (assembly GCA_964610015.1). Classification (GTDB taxonomy): domain Bacteria; phylum Verrucomicrobiota; class Kiritimatiellia; order RFP12; family UBA1067; genus CAZSUM01. Next base: position 10,548 of record CAZSUM010000006.1, on the reverse strand, counting down.
ACACCACTGATTGTTATCGACACAAAGAAATCCAAACCCTTGCCGCATCAGCAACGCAACGCCTGTTGCATCTTTGATGCACAGGCGCAGTGAAAAGAGGCGCAAGGCCGTTACTTCGTCCAACTTTGCTGCACTTCCAGAAATGATTGATCCCCTGTACCACTCTTGCCTTCAGCACTGTTCAATTCTATGGCCACGCGTGTCGCGGGATTATCGATTTGAAACGCCACAGGGAGTTTTGACGCGGCATTCACCGGATACCAGAAATAAGCGTGGTTGCGACGCAACACAACTGCATCGCTCCCTTCAGCCACGTGATAAGCAATCGGCGCATCACGCACCACATTAAACTCCACGACCGTGCCGATTACTGAAGCCGTAAGGTCTGTTTCCCCAAGATGGGATTTGCGGCTGGTGATCACCACCCCGTTACCGCGCGAGCGGATAAACGAGTTGTATCGCAACACGTTCCCCAATGCCCGCGGAAATTCAATGGGCAAGTTAGGCGCATCACCACTTGTCACTAAGGCGCCCTCGCTACACTCATCGACGCGATTGCCTTCAGCCAGGTTCCAGTACAGAGGACTGATTCCTCGATTCCAAGTACGCGGCATTGACGAAGCGAGCGTTGACCCATTGGCATATAGAAAAAGCCCTGGTTTGCGCTGCCGTTCGATTGTATTACCTGAAATCACATTCTCCACACACGATATCCAGAGTTGTACGCCCGTCATACCGTCTGTAAGATGATTCCCGACAATCAGGTTCTGATAGAACATCGTTCCGATTGCCACAACCGACCCTGCTTCCGGCGCGACACGCCATGGGCGATCAATCATCAGCCGCCCACCAGAACGTCCAATAACCCGCCTTGTTTGTCCCTGACCTGTGCCCGAAAACACCGTCACGTAGTACTCTCCAACGGGAGCCTCACCCGTGCCGTCGTCTACGTCCGGGGGCCAGAAGGGCGTTTCGTGTCCATCCGCGTCATACGCCAACTGCTCACGTTTGACACTCCCCAACCGCATTTCGGGCGTAGGTGGCAGAGTCATGGGTAGCGTCACACTCTGAAGATCGCCGCTCTCCAACGGCCCGAAATATAAGGTGCGGTGGTTACCTTCAAACAGAATCATTTCTCCTACGTTCTGGTCCGTTCCGGCAACACCGCCAAATCTTGCCTGTCCGGCTGCGCCCGTATTCTCGACACCGTTATTTGCCAGCCAGTTGTGCGAAACCGAACCGTGTCCGGTCGATAACCAAATGAGACGACGTGCCGTCGGTCCACCAGCACCTGCATTAGGTGGCGAGGCAATGACGTTGTTTTCAATGATACACTCCTCGAGTGGCTCGGTGCGCCCGAGAATTGCAGCTTCGGAATTGCCGCCATAACGAGTAACTGAAACCAGTCGATTCTCGGCAAAAACAGTCTGCCTGACCCCTGAGAGGAACAAAGGGGTCCGCCCCCACAGTTCATTGCCGCAGACTGAACCCCCTCTCAGATTATGCACGTAGATCCCGCAATTCTCAGCCTGTTTGCCCTCACACCCAATCAGCCGCACACGCTGGACTGCGCACCCGTCGACCCATTCCGTCCGATCGCCCGCCTGTATCGCGATGCCGAGGTTCACCTGTGCGTTACCGTTGATCGACAGGTCCGCCAACGATGCATGGCTACCGGACAACCAAACAGCGGCCTGGTCAGACCCCGCAAGTTGGCCCTCCTTGCTCTGAAACGTCTGACATGCCTCGCCCTGAATCACCACGCTGTCCAGTGTTGTGATCGGCCACGGCTTGTCAGAAGGCGTGGCCTCTGCGTTAAGCCTCAGCACAAAAGCATCAAGGGCTAATCCACCCCCTTTGACATTGCGCCAAGTCAGCGTATGCTTGCCTTTGCTGATTGTCAGCAACGCATTCTTTGCCCAGCGATACGTGCTAAAACTACCCGTGTTGGACAGGTTCTCCAGCACGACAGGCGACGCGTTATCGACTTGGAGGGTCATATTGCTGCTGACGCCCGACATTTTCCAAGGCGACATATCGGTTCCGTAACGAAGCCAGACGGTCCACTGTCCTGTCTGGGGAACAGAAAACGCGTAAGTCATGGTGTCTCCCGGCGAGTGGATCGCACTCGGCGCGATCCCCCAGCCGGATGTCTTGAAACGGGTGAAGGTTGTTTTTGGACTGGTTTGAAGATCAAGCACCGTCTTGTCGCGCCCAGATCCACAAAGTGTGACCTGCGACGGAATGCACAACGTTCCAGTAAACGCAAACCTACCCTCTGGAAGTTTAACAGTGCCCCCACCGCGCTCGGCCATCGTGTCCAGCGCCTCCTGGATTGCAGGTGTCTCGTTCTTTGAAAGGTGCAACACCTTAATGCGTGAGGGTCGCTTTTCACGCTGCACAGTCAAAGAGAGAGGGCCACCCCACCCCCAATCCCCGCCGCGTCCGCCATGCACCCAGACCTCATAGGTGCCAAACTCAAGATCCGGAGGAAGCACAAACGACACCACGTATTTGTCAGCAGCCGTGACTTTAAGCCAGCGACCCGTTTTCCCTTTTACACATAACCACACAAAGGCACTCCCACCATCAGGACGGCACGCCAAATTGCGCCCAAATATGCGGGCTGTTCCACCCGGTGCAACTATCGCCGGACTAGACCACCAAGGTTGCGGCGCATTGATAACAATCGGTTCTGAATACCCCGACGCATTTTTTATTGCCACAACCATGGGACCATCATAAGCCCCTTGCGGCACCGTGAAAGCCACATACGAATCACTGACCAATTGAGCCTTGGCTTGTACCCGCCCCCCTTGTGGGTTCCCCGGTTGTGATCCCCATATAAAAACGTCTCCCGTCAGATGGGTCCCCACCATAAAAAGCGTCTCGTCGGGTCCCGCCTCTTGACTATGCTCATAGATCTTAGGCGCACCCTCTGTTGAAGAAAGTTCAGGCACTTCAAATCTGTCGCCAGGCGGCACAACGCCACTAGGCACTACGCCACGTAAGGGAGAAACTAAAATCGTTGTCACAAAAAAAGTCGCGCCCATCCGCTCAAGAAACGTCATAACAACCTCATCCTTTTAAAGATCTCAGATTACCAGCATCCAACCGAGTAGACTCGAAACAATCCGACTCACACGACTCGCACCTCTTAGTGCCTGACGACCAAAGAACAGCGATAAAAACACGTTGTTTTCCCTCTCCCTCGCCCTCTGGGAGAGGGCTGGGGTGCGGGGTACGGGCTCTGTCCGTATTAGACAGGGGATGGGAGCGAGTCATTTGTTTTTTTTGTAAAACCCGATAATTTCCCTTAGATTCACGTGGGTATAGGGCTCATCACAGGCCGGTGCCTTTTTTCCGGCATCGGCAAACCACATATCCAGTGTTTCTGGAAGGAAAATGGCATTATGCAGATTTGAGTTCATTGCAACCGGAAGCTTGATAATCTCGATCATCGTTGTTACATCAATCTTGCCAAAATTCGTCTTGATGCGTTCAGAGAGAACCTGTGCACGTTTCGCGGCGGATATTAACACCGTATCCTGCGGGACCTCTGGCAACAGCTCGTGCTGCTCACCCGGTTTTAGAACCATCACCTCTTGCGGCCGGGCCCGTATACCGACCATGTTCTTTGTTGCATCACTGATAACATAATAATATTCACAGGTCCGAGGCACGCGTTTCATCAAAGCCACCGCCTCCTCAACACGCTTTGTTCTCTCGGCAATCTCACGCATCAGAAAGGTCATCGGCATTCCGTCCCAGCTTTCTTCACTCTTTCCCCCCATCTCGCCAATGGCTAGCCCCTGTTCATTCATAGCGGTCACGCTGCCAAGAAATCCCGCATATCCCAGAGAGATCCACGCATACCCATCCTTTGGAATAAAGACCTGAACCAGGGTGTATTTCTGAAGATGTATGCCTCGCATATAATCCAGCACGCGGGCATGCACAACCGCACCGTCTAGTGACGCACGATTACGAACCGCCACCCCACTGCAGTGAAAAAGCTCTGGGAAAAAATTAGCGCAGAGGGCGTCACGGCGTGTAATGCCAGCGGCATCAGCCATGGCCTGACACTCCTCAAGAAAACGTACCGGGGTATGAGGTGAGGCCTTGCTGTAGATCTCATCGATTTTGTCGTAGAACCAAACACCCTTCTTCATGGTATACCCGGCTCCAACCAACGACATGGTCTGCGGCGCAACATGCGGAATCAGATCGGCCATTAACCGTCCATGTGCGGCCCCCATCTGCTGGGGTGTTCCCTCAACAATCAGAACACGTTTCTTGCCAACCATGCAGAGCATGCCATGCCCCTCGCTGTCACGTTTCACAAGGGTCAGTTGAGGCATCTGGGCTGACAAAATACAGGTTAACGATAAGACCAGAACCAATGCAATTCTAACTTTAAAAAACATAACCGATCTACTTTCTACTTCCACTTTTTAATCCCTGTCAACTAGTCGACACTTTCAGTTATATACTGAAAAATAGAGGCAAACATCTGCATGACATCACGCTGCTGTACTGCCTGTTGAACAAGAGTCTCATCTGGCTCAAAAAGCGAGTTATGAGAGGCGGCATTTATCTGCCAATACGTGAACTCAACCTGTCCAACTGAGTTATCTGTATTCCAAACCACACGCTTCGGATAACGACCACTCGCATCAAACACAATATCTGCACTGCCCTTCGCCTTCTTTTGAACACCGGTCAGTGTCAGGATCAGCTCAGATCCACCATTTTTCACAGTCGTCTTTGCATAGTTATTGATCAGATCGGGAGAAAGGGCGACCCCGATCGCCAACCCGACAGCCATGCGGTAGCGCATCATGGATTCCGGTCCTATCAAATCCTCAAGTTTCAATGCTGAATCACTCGACTTTGTCCCGCAGAAAACCTTTTTTTCACCGCCGATTATCCAAGGATACGTGCCTCGTCCCAAACCCGCACAGCCAACTTCAGGAAAGACCCCCTGGAGCTTAAAGCACCCGTTTTCTCCCAGCGTAAAATCAAAATTTGACTTAACCTTCTTCCCGTTCACTGTCATCTCTATCCGCGCCCCAACCATATGCGCACACCCCTCTTTAGGGGTTGCTGCAATCAAATCCGCGATATCCTTGATAAATCCTCCCAGCAAAGTCACCGGAGCTAGGGGTTCTTGGACCAAAAGGGGGTTCCAATCCGCTGGCCTGTCCGCTGAAAAAAACGAGACTAAATCATCCATAATCCCCGCGAGTCCGGCCATCGCGGAGTAGTGATCCATCCCCTTTAGACAGATTGAACTCTCAGGACAACCGACCGCATCAAAAAGTTTGATGCTACATTCAGGAGGCATCACCTGATCGTTTTCAGCGCGAATCATTCTCAACCGCCCTGCCTTGGCCAGCTTCGTCAGATAAGGAGCTGCAGTTAAAGGGTCCTGACTTTTAATACACGCCCAGATCTGTTCCTGTTCCGCTTGGGGACAATGGGTGATAAAAGCCTTCAACTCTCGGCTTTCGCGCGCCGTCAGGATGAGTTTCTCAAGATCTCCAGCCACAAGCGCGAGGTAAGCACGCTTAATTCGTGTTTCATGAGCGCACAAGGCTCCCGCACGGATTGCCCCGAGACTGATTCCCGAAACACCGCATTTATCAGGATCCACCCCGCTCAGACTTTGAATGACATCAAAAGCCCTCTGCGCATCCGCCGTACTCTGGTTGAATCCAGAAATCAGCACCTCATAACTTTCAAGCAGCGCCTTGCGGCCAACACTCCCTCCCCTTGCGCCATAGTAGGGTTGCAAAAAAAACATCGAAACGATTCCTGCTTCCGAAAGCCGTGAACACATCATGCGACAGAGCGCAAAATCCCCATTGAGAATATGCATACAAACGACCGCTGGAACCTTGCTGTCAGGTTTCAAGCCAGCCGGAAGATAAAGCTCAGCAGGGACCGTGTTGTTCTCAGGCATCGAAGAGTTTACTGAAGAGGGATATGTCACGGAGTAAATCACATGATTACGCACGCTCTCTTTTAAAGTACGTGTATAGACAAATTCCTGCCCGTTGGCACTACGAGAGGCCGGAACCGTAAACGTCTCCACAACTGGCGGCGTCTCTTCTGCTGTAAACCCTATGATCGGCAGAACAAAAAAGGCGCAAATAAAACTTCGTATCTTCATAGATCCCTTCTTAACTAACGGCTTTAAACGATAATCAATACCTGACAAAAAAACAAGCTAGGAGGCGCAGCAAAAGAGACTGCGCTGGGGTGATAGAAAATACGTGGTCTACGCTCGGGGAACAAAACGTGAGCAGTTCATGGATCTGGTCCGCGATCCCGGAGAGATGAAGAACGTCGCATACAGTCCCGAGTATGCGGCACAGGTCGCCGAAAGCCGGGTCCTCTTGAAAAAGTGGTATGTTGATCATGGACTTGAGTTGGGTACCGCGTTTGAGGTGAAGCCTAGTGCGCAATAAGATCAGGCAAGTCAGAGGTCTGATCGAGACGCCGTAGCCTTGGCAGAGGTGCCGAGGCGTCCGCATAGCACATTACCATGCACAGCATCCGAGACATGGACCTGCGGACGTCCGGAGAGATTTGTTGCAAAGTAATCCTGATTTTTGATGTCGTTTTCATTTGACGCAACGGGAGGACGGATAAGCCGCCTTTTCGAGGAGGGGCGGGCGTATCGAGAATAACGGGAAGATGACGCTCTTCCAGTTGAAGGCTACCGTCCGGCCACGCTCGCCACAGAAGAAGCGCGCGTTGTTCCCTCCACGGGAGCACTCTGGCGATAGGCCTCCTCACGTTCGAGACAAGCCGCAACAGCCTCGTGAATATCATCCAGTGTTTTAATTGCAGATAACCGACCGCGTACATACGAAGAGCCTTTCAGCCCCGAGAGATACCGGAAAAGATGACAGCGGAAGATCGTGACAAGGGTCTCCTCAGGATTACAGACCCCTCGGGGCATCGCATACCGATTACGAATCAGCTGAATCAGCGCCAGTTCATCGGCCATATGCGCATCCAAAGCCACCTGAATTTCACTTAGCTCGCGTCGTACGCGATGATGGGTTGCGTCATGTACGGGTAGCGACATACCCGCCGCCAGTGCCGTGTGAATCTCATTAAACAGCCAAGGATTTCCAATAGCAGCGCGTGCAATCATAACCGCATCCACACCGGTTTCACGCACCATCTGCTGCGCATCATAGGCAGAGCGTATCCCGCCATTACCGATCACGGGTATCCGAGCACGTTGCTTGACCTCAGCCAGCAGATCAAGACGAGGAGCACCCCCGTGACCCTGCGAGGTAAAACGAGCGTGCAACGTAAAGGCATCGGCTCCAGCCGCCTCGGCGGCAGCCAGCAACTCAAAAACCGTGATTCGACCGGGGTGCGGACCCAGTCGCGTTTTCAGCGTCAGCGGCAACGAGACCGCGCGCCGCATGGCCGTGAGGATCTCATATACCCGCTCTGGATTATTGATAAGTGCAGCCCCCGCTCCACTCGCCGTGATTTTATGCACCGGACATCCCGCATTTAAATCAATCGCCACAAACCGTTTCGTTGCCGCAACCCGTGCGGCTGCTTCAGCCAGTATTTCCGGCTCAGAGCCATAGAGATGTGCAACCACCTGCTTCTCATCTGGGAATGTTTCCAACAAGTGCCAAGTCTTATCTGACTCGTGTAACAATCCACGATCATTGACCATCTCGGTATATGTCAAATCCGCCCCGTGTAAACAACACTGCCGCCGCATGGCCGCATCGGTAAACCCAGCCATAGGCGCCAACAACAAAGGCAAACGATCCGTACGAAACAAATGAAGAAACGACACCCAAAACCTCACTCCTAATCAGATCAACCCCGACAGCATGACACGTCACGCAGACTCTTTACAAGTTATTCCGCTCAGCCCTCGTCCCCTTTATTTTTGTGGCCTCTACATCCATTTCATTCGCTTGAAAAGCCACACCTGAATCCCGGCAATGGCCACCAGCAAAAAACAAAAGATCGTAAACCCCAATGGATTTTGCGCGCCGGGAATACCCCCCACATTAATCCCCAAAAGCCCCGTCATCAAGCCGAGCGGTAAAAAAATGCCTGCAACAATCGAAAGGACGTACATGGTCTTATTCATCTGTTCCGCCAATCGCCCATTCAATTCTTCGTGCGTGACTGTCGCACGCTCTCGAATCGCATCCAGATCTTCCACACATCGCGTGGTACGATCCGCCAGTTCACGCAACCGCATGCGATCCAATTCGGTCAACCAATCAACCTTCTCACTATGAAGACGCGCCATGACATCACGCTGTGGTGCGAGATACCGCCGCATTCCAATGGCGGTCCGACGAACATCGGCAATCTTCTGACGCAATCCATAGTTCTGCTCCTTGAGCACTTCATCTTCAAGCGCATCGACGGCGTCTTCCTCTTCTGATACGACATCCCCCATTCGTTCAACCAGAACCCCAGAAAGTTCCTCTAGAAATTCGCCAGGACGTGAGAATCCCTCTCCTCTTTCAAGCATCTGACGCAAATCCTCAACCGCCAACACCCGCCGATGACGTAACGTAATGATACGATCCGAATCAATCCAAAGCCGTATCGATATCATATCTTCGGGTTCATGCCCCGGATTGAGATTCACCCCACGTAAAATCAAAAGCATTCCGCCCTTGTACAGCAAACTCCGCGGACGGGTTTCCTCTGCGGTGAGGGCCTCCACAATGACGGGGCCTAATCCACTTCGATCCTGCAACCAGTTCTGCGCATCAGAGCCGGTATAATCTAGATGTAGCCAGAGCAAGCCCTGCGAAGGAGTCCACTCTTCAACTCCTGCAAGATCGAGGTCCGTCCCGCCACCCTGTCCATCCAGCAGATAGGCGAAAACAAGTCCGTTACCATAGTCCATTCGTTACTCCTCGTTTTGCACGTTATCTATCCGTCTGCACGTTTCCGCTTGGTCTATTCCTAGTTTGGTTGAGCCGACAACGCATCTGTTGTCGTTTTACCGGTATGCTCAGCTGCTGCTTTCTCATGCGCAGAATCTCCAAACGAGGCGCGTCTTTGGTCAAGTTCCCTCAAAAGCGCAATCCGCCCATAGAGCACAAGGGTGTCTCCAGCTTGAATCATATCGTCCGCACGAGGCGTGCCAAGATACTCTCCCTCCTCACGCTGGATACCCAAGATCAAAACGCCCTCACGAGAGAGCGCCGCCGCCTGTAATGTTTTTTGATTGAGCCAATCACCTTGCTGAACAAGCATTTCGGTTACCCCAAAGCCATTTTGCAATTGGAGCAAAGACCCGTAATCGCACACCTCCAAGTCTGTCCAATTCTTCAACCCCTTCGCAATCAACACATTGACATGTTTGTTCACCCACCGACTTTTGCTTAATGCAACAAGTCCCATCAACCCGGCAAAAAGCATCAGCATCGGCCACCACCAGTTGTCAGCCTGAACCGTCGTAAAAAGAGAAACTCCCAGTGCCGCAATGACTGTCGGCACGCTGATGTTACCCACCATCATTAACATCATGATGATACGCCTGCGCACAGGATGATTGACCACAGACTCCGCTTTTTTCGTGGTAAACCCAACACCAGCCAAGGCTGATCGCGCTTGGAACCGCGCAGACTCATGCGACATACCTGTCAAAACCAGAGCCATCGCCGCGAGTCTCGTGATGACCATCGTAATCGCCACAACAATAAGTAGTGAGAGAACTGCAACAAACATGCTGACTCCATTTCTACCAGCCAGTTGGTTTGTCAAATCAGCCGAGTTCCTTGTTTTACGGCCGCATCAAAGGCTCAGGTAGATGTGTAAATGGTATACTCTTGAAAAATCATCTATCAAGAGAAATAGGCGTGTAAAGACAATTTATCAACCTCATGGGGCTTGGCAGGGCGTCTAGACTGTCTGTCACTCAGTACACCTTCGGAGCGAGGTCGGAGATGCCCCAAGACCCGGAGAACCCCCAAAAAGCGTGCCTTTAATCTTGCCGGTCAAAATCAAGAATTATTGACTATTTTTAAGCATGCCATCATACTTAGAGTGGTAAGTTATTTAAGAAATATGCCTTATCTTTTACACAAGGAGTGCGTTATGAGGAAATTGTGGTTGTTCATCTCCGCCATGCTTATTGTATCCGGAATTCCGGCGCTGTCTAAGGCTGACACGATCCGTGCAGCAGGTGAACTGTTCATTTATCTTGATGCCACCAATATCACAGGGGTAGCGCAAGGCGAAGCGATTGCCAACTGGCCCAACCACGGAAGCTTGGATGATTTTGTGCCTGCTTATCCGGGTCAGGGAGCCACCTTCGCGACAAATGTAGTCGGAGCCAGTGCGCTCCTCTTCGGGGGAACCGCCAACAGCATCATGACTCAAGCCGGACACACGAACAACGCAACCGCAGGCGGTGTACCCGCAACTCTCTTGGGCACAAATACTTGGTCAACCGAAATCTGGGTCCACAATCCTGCCCGCAAATTGTAATATTAGCTCGGACACTTGATAAAGGGGAGAAAACACCAG
>CAZSUM010000005.1:23557-24982 GCA_964610015.1 uncultured Lentisphaeraceae bacterium | reverse complement strand
GGGGAGTGGCGTCATGTGGCGCAACGCTATCGGGTGCTTCTTTATGTTGCAGGAGCGAAAATTAAATTACCTGTCCCTTTATTGAGAAGTCGCGAAGAAGAGGTTGGCAGGCATGGATGAGCTAGCTCTTTTTCGCTGTGATACGGTAATCGCTCATGGTTGAGTTATATGTTTTTCGAAAGAGGACCCCTAGATGATTGGCACTGGTGAACCCACAACGTTGAGCAATGGCAGAAAACGGAAGCGTGGTCTTTGCTACAAGTGAACGAACGGTGTTCATGCGTACTCGATTGATCTCGTTCATAACAGAGCGTTGGAGGGTTTGCGCGAAATGCTTTTCTACCCAGCGCTGAGTAACACCGAGGTGGTTGGCCACATCTGACGCATGAATGTCGAGTCCTGCATTGATACGGATAAACTCCAATGCACGAATCACCAATCGGTCGGTAACCTGCAGACGTTGCGTGGAGGCACGGGTGATAACCTCCATGGGATGAAAGGTTAGACACGTTTGTTTCGTCAGGGTCTTTCGCATGAGCTGATCCAGCAACTCGGCGGCAACGTAGCCCGCATGTTCCATATCAACGCTGACGCTGGAGAGGGGCGGTAAACTGGTTTCGCATATCATGACATCGTTATTGACCGCAAGGACTGCAACTTCATAAGGCACGGGGATGTTGGCAGCGAGACAGGCATTGAGAACCTGTCTTCCGCGGGCATCGTTGGCTGCAAAAACAGCAAGCGGTTTGGGCAGCTTTTTGAGCCAGCGGCACATTCGTTTGCGGTCTAGTTCCCATTCGGTTCGTTCCGGACTAGAAGGAGAGGGATAAACAGCGCAGGTGAACTGCGATTCAGCGAGACGTGCGACAAAAGCCTGCTGTCGCCAACGCGACCAATTGACATCAGAAGGTTCACCGACAAAAGCGAAATTCGTAAAGCCGTTTGCAAGATAGTAGTTTGCAGCACGTTGGGCAACCGCGACTGAATCACAGGTTACGCGGCAGCATGTGGAGAGCGGGTGGTTGGGGTCGAGGTAGACATCGACTGGGTCGATTAGAACAGTTGGGAGTCGAGCAGCGATGATGTCAGTAGCTACGCGGGGCTGGGGAATTCGAGCGATGATCCCAGATCCTCGCCAAGCTTTAAGGTCGGGCATTTTTTGATCATTCGCGCCCCCAGAGTCTAAGCGGAGTGCCCAAGGTCCGTAGAGTCGGACGTAGTCCAGAATGCCGCGTAACATGCCTCTGGAGACTTCATGCGAGGACTCCAAGAGAATCGCTACCTGTGGAATCTTCTGCCGCGTTTTTTTGCGTTTTTTACCAGATTGAATCATGTGGACAGTATAGTGATTGTAGGTAGAAAACGGAAGGAGAGAGTGGCGAAGCGATGTTGTGGTCTGGTCACAAAATCGAGGGTCAAGTTCGT
>CAZSUM010000005.1:19640-23457 GCA_964610015.1 uncultured Lentisphaeraceae bacterium | reverse complement strand
AATCGAGATTGGACGCGTGAGCGGCGGTATTCATGCGACAGGCGTAACAAACGCTTACGGTATTTTGGCTTGGTCGCAGGATTCGTTTGCAACGAATCCTGCAACAGTGAGAATTGGATCACTGGATGGGGTCGTTAGTGCGAACGCCGCACCAGAGGAGGGGGGCATTGCTGCAGCCCTCTGCGCACGCACAGCCACAGAGGTGACGCTGTCGTCAGGGGGGTGCTGTTCGGTGGAACGTATGGATGGGATATGGGCGATGGCTCGGCCACGAATGCGGCATCCGTGTTGCAGGCACTCCTTGCCAAGGTGAAGGCGCGGACGGCAACGGTAGCGGAAAGTAACACATTGGTTGCTGCGGCTATAGGAGGATATGCGGTTTTGGGAGGAACGGGAGCGGACACGATTTGCTTCTCAAGCGAGAACGTCGCGGTTTTTGGTCAGGTGGCGTTGGGTGGCGGAGACGATACAGTGATGCTGTCCGGGATTCCGTCGGGTCGCACGTTAACCCTGCCAACCGTGACGGGTGCGGAGTTGCTGGCAATCACGAATTGTTTGGATGTGGCGGTCTCAAATGCAGCAAGCTTCGTAGAAGTTTATGTTGGTAGCAACGCGCTGTGCCGCCTGAAGGATCCGTCTTATACGCTTTCAGGATTGTATGGAACAGGGACGGTCGTTCCTTCAGGGATGTTGACCGTAACGAATCAAATTGCGGTTGAACAGTACGAACCCGCTTCGACGGGCGCGGTTCTGACGGTGACTGGCGGATTGGTCCTTGGATCAGGAGTATCCTGTCACTTACGGGCAGTCGAAGTCGGTGACGGCCTCTGGACAAACGATACGGTTCTGGTGAACGGTACGCTGAGTGTGTCAGGAACCGGAACAATTGATTTGGGATGCCCGACAAATGCTCCGATCCCGTTGTATCAACGACAGATCGTAATGCGCACGACCGGCGGAATTGTCAATCCTGGTGCATTGACCACTTGGTCCTTGTCTGGCACAGGACTCGACTATGATTCAAAGTATTTACGGATTGTGCGAGCCGAAGGAAAGAATGTTGTTGTGGTTCTTTCACGCGGTGGCACGGTGATCACTATTCTGTAAAAAATTTGTTGGAGATAAGGTTATGAAATACACATTTTATATGATCGGTTTGAGTCTCGTCGCTTGTTTCACACATGCGGATACGGTAACAGTGCGGGTGTCACCCGCAGCTGTTCCGGAACTAACTTGGTCAACGCAACCATTAGGTGTTTACAGCGTGTCGGCTTCGGATCAAGCGGAGGGCCCATTCAATGTGTTGGTCAGCTCAAATGTTGTAGCAACTGGGTACAGCACCTCTCTGTTGTGCCCAACCGTGGCGGTAGCGAAAAGCAAGCTGTACTACCGGGTTGAAACCGTGTCCGCGGGATGCAGTGATTACCTGATTCTAGACGTGTCGGGTGGTACGAATGCGGTTTCATGGCCAGTGACTGGGACCAACGCGATTCCGGATCTGCTGACCAACCCTGACTATCGGACGACTAAGGTTGTGATGCGCCTGATTGGGTCGGGTAGTTTCAAGATGTTGGGGGTTTACGATGTGACCCTGACACGGCCTTACTACATCGGGGTGTTCGAGATGACGCAGGCGCAGTACACCAACATGGTCGGTGGGGTCAACACGTCGATAAATGTGGGTCCGACCCGTCCGGTGGACAATGTGTCTTTTGCTATGTTACGCGGTGGTCTTGCGGACGGGGCGGGATACGGCTGGCCGACGAACAATCTGGTTGCATCGAATTCCATTATCGGCCGTGTACGAGCGATGACGGGGAGCGACAACTTCGACCTGCCGACCAGTGCGCAGTGGGAATATGCGAGCCGGGCCGGAACAACCACAGACTTTTATAATGGAACAGACGCAAACCCTGAGAGCTCAACGGACTTTTCGATGGTCACGAATATCGCGCGATGTTATGCCAACAGAAATATCGCAATTGACGGGTACACGTCTCATGCACCGGTGGGGTCCTATCAGCCCAATGCGTGGGGTATTTATGACACGCACGGAAATGTCGCCGAACTGCTATTGGACTATTGGGGCGGAGAGGCTCCGGCTAGCGTTGATCCCGTCGGTCCAGATACGGGTTCGGGTCGGCTTTTCAGGGGAGGGCAGTCAGGATCACCCAATATTTCATATTTGAAAAATTCAGTAACGACAAGTGCTGGACCAGATTCGATTTATTCAGGAGGTGTGATGGGGTTTCGCCTAGCGTTACGCGTGCCAGAGGATGAGACCCTAGGTCAAGCAAATGGCGGCAGTGAAAGGCCGGTCATCACGCAGGTGCTACCCAGGACGGTTCCGATGATCTCGTGGCCGACCCAACCGGGGATGGTCTACGGCTTGTTTCGGTCAGAGAATCCTTACGGACCGTTTGAAACGCAGATTAGCACGAATCTAGTGGCTGATGGCCATTCGTTATCACTGGTTGATGTGAATGCGGTAGGCGGTAGCTTCTATTACAAGGTAGAGGAGTTGGCGCCAGGCTATGCGCGGTATATGATTGTGGACGTGGGAGAAGGGGCTGCGGCGACAGATTGGCCAGTCACCTACACCAATGTGATTCCCGATTTGTTGACGGACGATATCTACAAGACCAACAAGATCGTGCTCAAGCTTCTACCTGCAGCCACCTACACCATGCGGCAACCGGTCAATACGGGTGTGCCGGTAACCCTGACGCGTCCGTTCTATGCTGGTGTGTTCGAAGTGACGTGCGCACAGTACACGAAAGTGACAGGGGTCGCAAAGGGGCTAACCAGCTATCCGGTCGGCGATGTTTCGTATAACTCCATACGCGGGAGCACGACGGAGGGCATTAATTGGCCTGCGACGTCGAACGAGGTTTCAGCGGCATCGTTCATGGGGTTGTTGCAGGCAAAAGCGGGTGTGGGCACGCTCTTCTTTGACTTGCCTACTGACGCGCAGTGCGAGTATGCGTGGCGAGCGGGCACGACCTCACATTTCAATAACGGAAGAAACGCGGCATCAACCGGTGATTGGGTCGCGATCAACGACATTGCTTGGCACAAGGTTAATTCAGGCGGTGGTTCACATGTGGTGGGGTTGCTCTATCCGAACGGGTTTGGCCTCTACGACATGCACGGCAACGTCACGGAGTTTTGTTTAGACTACAGCTGGAACGGGCCGACTTCGTATGCGATTGACCCAACGGGGCCGGAATACTCATCGGGGAGCCGAGTGTATCGTGGCGGTACGTACAGCAGTCCTGATCTGTCCACACTCTATTCGGCCAAACGGGGGTCATTCCCTTCCGCCAGTACACAGGGCAATATCGGCTTCCGGCTCTACTGCCAACTGCCGGAGTGAGGATAAGACAGGTTCGTATGCTGGACCGCCCGTTCGCTTTGAGGCAAGTTTTTGGAAGGTCGGTTCTTGGGTGATCTGTCCTTGATCAGAAAGTAATGATAAAAAAACAAATGGAACTTGGGGGAAAGATGCAAAAGCAAAGGGATTGCAAGCGAAGGCGTGCCTTTTTTGTGGTCACGGCGTTGGGATATTTTCTGAGTCTATGTCAAGGGCAGGCGCAGGCAGCCGTGGATCAGAAAGGCGAAGAGGGGTTTGCTCTTTTTCCTTCCGCAACGTTTGATGATCAAAAAATGGAGTCGCACGGATTGACGGTTACGTCCGAGAAATCCGCGCTGACGTTTAATCAGCAAAAGGGTGAGGCTTGGCCAAAAGCAATCTTACCAATCAGCGAGTGCCTGTTGGGCTGTTCGGCACTAGTGGTGGAAGCGGAAAACAGTGGAA
>CAZSUM010000005.1:0-19630 GCA_964610015.1 uncultured Lentisphaeraceae bacterium | reverse complement strand
TGCACAGACTTATCCACAGTATCCACAGCTAAAAACAGTGGAAAAGATTTGCTTAAGATTCGGTTTGTCGTGCCGGGTAAAGAGATGCCGACAGAACGTGAGGCACTGATGGGGTTGCCGAATCTGGAACTAAAAGCCGGAGAAAAGGGCGAAATAACGCTGTCATTGGGTTCTCTGTCGCCTTTTCGCAAAGAGGTTCTGCAGCGATTGCTCAGCGCGCAGAATTTAACTGCAAGTACGCCAACTCTTAGCGCCGATGTCATGGATCGGTTGATTGTCTTTGTTTATCAAACAGGACAACCACGCACATTCAAGATCAATCGGATTCGCGCCATCGGTGTGCGCAGCAAGATGCCTGCTTGCTATACGTGGGGAGCTGACCGTTTCTTTCCGTGTATCGACGCTTTTGGTCAGTTTAAACATGCTGACTGGCCAGGTAAGATTCACGCCAAAGACGATCTCAAAAAAGCTCTGGAACAGGAGCGCAACGCGCTTTCCACTTATCGCGAACCAAGCGATAGAAGTTTATATGGAGGCTGGACCCAAGTAGCGAAATCGAGGGTAACAGGACGGTTCAGAGTCGTGAAAGTGGATGGTAAATGGTGGTTTATCGATCCCGAGGGGTATCTCTGGTGGTCACACGGTGTTGAACATGTCGACGTTGCAGAGGGTGCCACACGGGTGGATGGACAAAAGGACTTTTTTGAAACATTACCTGATGTGGGCACGCCAATGGCGTCGTTTTATCAGACTGTGAAGGGGAAAAGGTCTTATGCCTTTGCGGCGGCAAATGCGTCTCTAAAATATGGCGAGTCTTGGCGCGAGGCGTTGATCAAGCAGGCTCAGCAGCGGCTTCGGAGTTGGGGCGTCAATACGATTGGGGCGGACTCTGCAGCAGAAATAACCGCTGGGCGTAAAATACCCTATATGAAAAGGCTGACGCTTACGAGCCCTTGCATTGAAGGTCCGGGGGATGCAGCCTCTCCCGTGATCGACCCCTACGCGCCAACATTTAAAGCCGAGGTGGCTCGACAGATGGCAATCTGTAAGGTGTTGAACGATGATCCTTGGTGTGCTGGGATCGGTGTTGATTCGGGTATCGGGAAGCTCAGGTTGGTCAATCTGGGGCGTGCTATTCTTCAGGCACCGGCGCAGCAACCCGCCAAGATAAAAATGGTTCAATCTTTGACGCGGCAGTATGGCACAATCGAACGACTTAATGCTAAATGGAAAACCTCCTATTTGAATTGGGATGGGTTGCTCAAAGAGACCCAATCGCCTCGCGGTGCGACCTATCAGGATTGTTCCACTTTTGCGGAACAGGTTGCCACACTCTACTTTAAAGAAGTTGAAGCCGCATTCAAGGCCATGGCTCCTGACACGCTGAATCTCGGCTGTCTGCTTTCGGTACCCGATCCGGTTTTGATGCGTCTTTCAGGTTGGCATGCTGATGTGGTTAGCGTTGTTCAGACAGGAAAAACATTAGAAACATTTGAGATCTCACCGTATCTCGAACGCCCGGTACTTATTGTTATGCGGCCTTCTGAAACAGACGGCGTGGGGGTGTTCAATCCATTTGACCTCAATACAGATGGCGCGAAAGCTTGGGGAAACGACTATACCCAGCATCTGACCGTGGGATTGCAGCACCCGAATGTGGTTGGCGTTCATGCTTGTCAATATGCTGAAGGGTGCCTGTTGGACAACCCAAGAGATAACGGACTGGTTGATGTTTGCGATACACCTGATGCTGAACGGGTTGAGGTTGTTCGGCAATTAAGCAACACGCTTTATCCCACACGAGCCAACTATTCACGCCAGGCCAAAGTGACGGTGGATCTTTCACAATCGCTGGGACCTCGGCGTGAGATTGAACGGTATATCAATAACTCCATTCTGATGCGGTCTCCTCCGCTTGAACTGGCCCGTGTGATTGAAAAAGAGTATGGCCGGGCTAAGATTGTCCGGTGCTGGGTCTGCCTAGATGATTTGTGGGATATCAAAACCGGAGAATATACGTTCAACTATCCTATTAAAAACCGAGTAAAAGGGGGCGATGCTGATTACGAAATGCAGGATGTTCCCTTTGAGACATATCTACGTACCTATGGAGGCATTGCCGATGAAGTCCTACTCAACGTCCGGCGGCTGGAGCGGCATGTTGTGGAGGGAAAGATAACGATGGCGCAGTGGAAAGAGGTCTGCAAGACGGCGCTCAAGCGGTACAAGACGATCTGCCCGAACCTTCGCTATATCGAGGCGCTGAACGAATTTCATCTGAGCGCTTTTGGTAATCTGAACACAAAAGAATACTATGAGTTTTACAAGACCGTTTATCAAGTTGTCAACGAATTGAACGCAGAGTTGAAGCCCGCGCTGCCGCTACTGGTGGGTGGGCCTGCCACCACCGGCGTGCCGCCAGACTATCATTTGCGCCAATTTGTGGCTCTTTACGCAGCAGATGTTGCACCCGATAAGCGACTTGATTTTCTCAGTTACCACTACTATGGTGACCGGAAGTGGAATGAAGCCGCGCAGTTTGAAACACGCATGACTGAGCTTCTGGACGCACATCAGATTCCGAGCGAAATCCCCATGTTTTGGGATGAAATGGGTTTCACGGGGAGCCCTTGGAAGCTCTTTCCTGTGGCACGTGATTTGAACCGGCTACAGGCAACGTGCGTGACAGCTTTTCAATATCATTCTCGTAAAAATCGGAAACTTCAGATTCTTCCTTGGGTCACCTTCCACAGTCCGAGCCAGACAGCGCTGACGCAGTTTCTTTACGCACCAGACGGGACACTGCGGATGTCCCCCTTTGGTATGACGGTTAAATGCTGGGGGATGCAGAAACGTAATGAGGTCGCTTCAGATTCCACCGGACTGGATGAAGAGGGGGGTGGATTGGGTGCGATGGGATCGGTTGATGAAAGCGGGGCAGCAGTTCTATTCTGGAACCATCAAAGTTGGACGTGCGAGGTCAACCTCGATCTACACGGACTTTCGGAAACGTTGTTGAAGGGCTGGCGCGGACGTCGGTATTTGATCGATTCCCGCCACAGCAATTGTTATCGTGATTTAACACAACCGGTCGCGCTGGATATGGTCGAAGATGCGAATGGTTCAGGACCTGCGCTAACGCGACGGTTTGTTCTGGAGCCTTATGCGGTTTCGCTTTTGCTCATTGAGCCGTTGGCAGCTGAGTCCAGTCGTCATTCTTTGGACATAAAATAAAGGAGTCAAGACGAGCCCACAAACTCAAAGGCTAAAAATAAGTTCTGTTGCGTTCATTGCTTGCGTGCTTATCGCGTTGAGTTTGAGGGCCGATGAAATTAAAAAGGCGGACAACCAAAATACATTATCGTTTGATTCAAGTTGGGTTGTCACGAACTCGGCGGCTCCATTGACGATCACGCATGACGGTTCAACGCTGACGTTGGGGATTTTTCTGCGGTAACGGAGACAGCCGCAGAGTCGATGAGCAGACGTAGGAGAGGGAATCAACAAAGGGAAAGTACGCAGAGATGGAAAGTGGAAAATGGGGAAGGTTCGTGGGAGTCGGGTGCGCGATGGCTGTGGGGTTCGTTTTGGGAGGCGAAGTCCCCACACCTGCGGTAACGAATGCGGTTCACAATCAGCGGATTTTTGTGTGTTATCGCTCGTTCTGGCCTGAGCTGGAGATGACCGCCAAGTTTGGTGCGTTGGGCATCGATACGCGTTGCTTTTTTGCCGCGAACGCGATCAATTCCGCTGGCTTCGAGTACTGCAAGTATCCGCTCATTTGGCAGGGCATTAAGAAATATAACTTTGTTGCTTACGATCAGCAAGTGAACGATCTGCTTACTACCAATCCAGAGGCGCGGTTCCTTTGTATGATCGACCTAAATACGCCGTATTGGCTAACGCGCAAGTTGGCGTTCGACAGTTTCGACGCGATCTCGCATGCGGCGTCAGACCCGCAGTGGATCAAGTTTACGACAGAATGGATGCTCGACTTTATCGCGTACTCAGAGAAGAAATACGGCGATAAGATCGACGCCTATATTCTTTCCGGCGGGGGGACCTCGGAGTGGTACGAGTACGACCGCGGCAAGAGTAGTCGCGTAAAGAACGCGGCTTGGCGGGTGTGGTGCAAAAAGAACGACGTTTCTTTTTCTGATGATGTGCCTTCTGAAAGTTCGCTGAAGAAAGCCGCCTTTGAAAATGTCATTTACGATCCGGCTACGGAAGCTGACAAAATCCAATACTGGCGGTTTCATAACGATGTGATCGCAGATGCAATTTTACACTATGCAAAAGAGGCACGTGCGAAACTCGGAAAGAAGAAAGAGATCGGCATCTTTTTCGGGTATTACATGGTCAGTGACCGTAAACTGGTTTCGTTCGGGCACCTCGAATACGAACGGGTTTTTGAAAGTCCCGATATCAACTTCGTGATCAGTCCCGGTACGTACAACGACCGGATGATCGGTGGCGGTAGCGGTCCACAGCTCGTGCTCGGAACGGCGCAACGCTACGGCAAACGTTATCTGCATGAGGTTGACCACCGCACTCATACGGTCAGCGGCGGTAACGGCTGGAAAAATCAAGCCGAGGACGAGGCTGGCCTCAAGCGAGAGGCGGCGTTCTCGATCGTCAATCATACGTCGCTGTGGTGGTTTGACATGTGGGGTGGCTGGTATCGGGAGCCCGCCACACAGCAATTGATCGGTTTGCTGAAAAAGATTTCGGATGGCTATGAGAATGATCGATCCGTATCGGTTGCGGAAACCTTGCTGATTGCTGATCCGCAGAGCGCGTATTACGTGAACGAAAAAATGCCACATGCCGCGGCGATGGCGCATTACTTTCGCGACAAACTCAACAAAACCGGTGCGCCGTTCGACGTGTATTCATTCAACGACCTTCCCTGCATTGATCTTTCGCGCTATAAGATGGTGTTTCTGCCAGCGACCCTTGTCATTACGCCGGAACGTGCTGAAATACTCAGGACATATGTGTTGAACCATCATCGAACGGTTGGGTGGGTTTATGCGCCCGGCATTTGCGATGGAAAGACACTCGATCCCGCACGTGTCAAACAGTGGACAGGAGTCGAGTACAAGACGCAGGGGCCGGTGACGGTCGACAGAGGGGACTGGACGTCAATTTACGCCTTTGAATACAAAACGATGACGTCGGAAATGCTCAAAGCAGTGATGAAACAAGCAGGTGTCCATCTCTATACCGATGGACCAGAGCCGGTTTATGCAAACCAACGGTTGCTGGCGATTCACACAAAAGACGGCGGCAAAAAGAGGGTGAAGCTGCCTCGCGTTTGTAAACGAGTAAAAAATCTTTTTGATGGGAAAACGGTGGCGGAGAACGTCTCTGAGTTTGAGTATTCCTTTGCTATACCGGATACTGTTTTGTTCGAAACGGAATTTCAGTAAGTGTCTGAATGGGGGTTGAGTAAAGAAGGAGTCTGATTCTTATGAAAGGGAGTGAAAAAATGTCGGGAATGTTAAACAAAATCGTTTGGGCTGCGTTGCTTTTGCCTTTGTGTGTGATGGCTGATAAAAAAGCGACATCAAGTATCGATCGCGCGGCTAGTTTGCTACCTGCAGCGCAAAAGTGGAAGCTCGTGTGGAGCGACGAGTTTGAAGGGGCCGAACTGGATCGGACAAAATGGGATTTTCGTTTGCACATTATGCAGACACGTCACCAAACCTTCACTAACGCTGGGGTGCGGGTGGAGAACGGGCTGTTGTATTTGGATCTGATCGAGAAAGACGGGCAGTACTATTCAGCGCACTTGCAGACAGGTCGCAACTTCTTAGATCGACCGGGCAATCCTTACAGTACGGGTTTGGTTTGGCCGATTGCCGAGATCGAGCCCCCTCTGTTTGCACACAAATATGGATATTACGAAATCCGTTGTCAGTTGCAGAAACAGCCGGGATGGTGGTCGGCCTTTTGGATGCAGTCACCGCTCATTGGCGCGAGTCTCGATCCGGCTGTGTCGGGTGTGGAACTCGACATCATGGAGAACTTCACGCGTGACAACAAGATCAGTCACAACATTCATTGGGATGGCTACGGCAAGAACCATAAAAGCAAAGGATCGGGAAGCCGGACAATTGCCGAGACGCCCGATCAATGGCACATCTTTGGGATGCACTGGAGCAAAACGAACTACGTGTTTTACGTGGATGGTAAAGAGTCATGGCGTGTGGAGGGACCAGTTTCGCACACAGAGCAATTTATCCTAGTTTCAACAGAGTGTATGGGATACCGCAATGGGAATCGCGACAAGCCATCGGCAAAACTGAAGACAGCGGTATTGCCGGATGCCTTCATCGTGGACTACGTGCGCGTTTACGACGAAGTCGAGTAAGAGGTTGATTGTTTACAGTAGACGTTAACTTGCGGGGAGGCATCACAAAAGGGAGGCGCCATGAAGAAGCTGGGAGTATTCGTTGCATGGATGTTGATGGTCTGCGCGGCGGTTTGGGCGGACGATGACGCGTGCCTGTTACGCGAAGGGTTGCCGAATGCCTGCCGCGTCTGGCGCGAGAAAAAGCAAGAAGGCACGATCTTTTATATTGGGGGTCAATCCGGTAACGCAAAGAACGGAACGCGCGCGAATTTATCGGGGATCTTCAAGAAAAGATTTCCAGATGCGCGAGGGCTTCGATTGTTCAGCGCTTGGAATAGAATCTATCCCGACCGCTGTTCCTCAGTTCTTGAAACCTTTCGGGCGATGTCTTCACCCGCAGCGGCATCTGGAGAGAAAGCGTGGCCTTTCGTGGTGCTTACGGTGGTTGAGCTGTCAGACGAGGACATTGATATGCCAGAAGCGCAGGTGAAGGCGGCACTAGAGGGCATGGTGCGCAAAATAAGGCGGGGTGCGCCGTATCGTGACATCCTTTTTATTCATCCGGCGGCTCCTCAGTTAGTCTCAGACTATCGGGTGGGGAAAGTTCCTGAAGTCGTGCGTTGGTATGAGGAAATTGCAGCACACTATGGTATTCCGAGTATCAACCTAGCCCAAGCAGCGGCTCTGAAGCCTGGCGATGTAACGGCTGACCGGAAGGCGCTTGTCAGTCTGCTGAACGAGAGCGTCGGGGCACTGTTGGCACAGTGTACGGCCTTGCCTGCGCAGGACAAGCCCGTGAAACTGCCTTACCCTCAGCAACCGTCTGTCCCCTCACCTTGGGAGGTGCCCACATTGGTGAATTACGAGCGGGGCGAGTTAGATTCGGCTGGTTGGTTGGGCTGGCAGTTGAGTCCGGTGGAGCAGATCTTTCATGTTGCGGCTTGCACGACGCCCGGGCCAGAAATGTCAATGGCTTTTGTTGGCGACGCTGTTGGTGTATATGGCGTAACGGGCCCAGACGCGGGCGATCTTGAGTACGCGATTGACGGTAGTGCCTGGCAGGTGCTCAAGGTATTTGACGCAAAGGTCAAGGATGGAAAACATCACTTGTATCACCGGATGCTGGGAGAGAAACTAAAAAAGGGGCCACATGTGGTACGAGTGCGTGTGGCAGAGGCGATTCCTGCGGGAAGCACGGGGCGGCAGGCACGTATCGGCTGGTTTACGGTCAACGGACATGATGCGAGTCCTCTGACGAAGATGAAGCCGCTTGAGTTGGCGGATACCTTGTTTCTGCAACTTGAACCCATTACCTACACGCCGCCTAAAAATCGGTGGAGTTTGATTCCCAAAACCATGAAGCGTCTGCGTGAGGGAGGCAAAGTCCGTATGGTGATGTTAGGGGATAGTATTATCAACAACATTCAAGGGTCGAGATTTGACCTGTTGCTGGAGCGTGTGTATCCAGGGAGTCAAATTGAGAAGATCGTATCAGTACGCGGTAGCACGGGATGTTGGTACTATCAGGAACCTGAACATCTGAAGAGCTATGTACTTGATCATACGCCGGATTTATTGGTTATCGGGGGTATCAGTCAGCGTGGAGATGTTGAGGCCATTCGTTCCGTCATCCGCCAGACACGCGCGGGGTTGCCAGAGGTTGAGGTGATCGTCATGACCGATGTGTATGGGAGTGTGAACTTGAAAGACTTGGATCCGTATCATCCGGAAAACCTAGCAGACCCGGATCCAAAGGGCGAGGGATATCGCGACCGTCTTTTCAAGATGGCGGGAGAGGAAAAGGTCGAGTTCCTTAATGTTACGCTTCCTTGGATGCGGCATCTGGTGGCATCAAAAGAGCCGTTGGGCGCGTTCAAGTCGGACGCGGTTCACGCCAACGCGCGGGGAAGTCAGTTGATCGGCCGTTTTCTTGAGTTGTATTTTGCACCTGACGGTTGGGATGCGCGGGCTGTGGCTGCGGCCGCGTTGAAACCTACTGGAGCGACGGGGAACTGAGGTTGTGAGGTCGATGGGCTTAGCGGTTAGTCAGGTGACGAGTCGTGGGATATGAGCGCAACGCTCACGACTGCGGATTGCGCGTTATGGATTGTGTCGCAAAAGATCTTCAACCATGATCGCTGCGATATCATCTGTTTGCGCGAGAAAACTCCCAACATTAGCGTACTGGCCCTGCCACTTTCCGGCAAGCACCTGCTTACCAGCCTTCGCCTGAACAGTAACGATAATCGTCTCCTGCGGGTGCTCTTGTAATCGCAGTGAAAAAACCAGTCCAGCTGGTAGAACGGAGTTGTGCTCGTGAAGGATCTTCTGGAGTGATGTATTGAGGGCAAACTGACAGCGCTTAACTTTAAAACGTAAGATAAACGAACTCGTCACTTTAGACGACGCTTTGCTCGTATCTCGCGCAACCAGTTCTGGGCAGGTCCACTCGGGTCCATTAGTATATCGAAAAGCAGGCAGTAGCAAAAAATAGAGCACAGCTACCAAACTTCCGATTCCTGCGAAGCAACGCAGGCAGAAACGTACCCAGTAATCAGTTTTCACAAGGTCTTCTCCCCTCCTCAAGAACTTGTTGCATGATGTCATCGTGCCACGCTTATTTGATGGCAACAGCAATTAAACAGCATCAGCTCCTATTTGTGAAGAAGAAAGCCTAAGGAACTATAAGGCGCCAATGCAAGCTGAGCGTTTTTTCGCAGATAGTCCAAGCGATTAAGTATAACCTGTTGCTTCCTTTAGTTTGGTTTTTTCATCTCGCCCTGTTTGATCCGCTGTTGCTATACTTCAACTTTACGATGCGCACTCGTTTGGGGACATGGACTAAAGAAACTACGACATGAAAACGTTGCCGACTCTTTCATTACAGGTCTTGCTGTTGTGCGGCCTACTTGGAGCGCTCTTGGGTGCAGGAGTCTATACTTTTCGTGAAGGAGAGGGGCTGGCTTATCTGGGCAGTGCCTCCAAGACTTGTGCCAACTGTCATATCATGCGCGACCAGTACGACGGGTGGCAGAAGGCTAGTCACCACGCGTACGCCTCTTGCAACGACTGCCATGTGCCTCACAGCTTTATTCCCAAGTATCTGACCAAGGGGGAGAACGGGTTTGAACATTCGAAAGCCTTTACACTCCAGAATTTCCACGAACCGATCATGATTCGAACCAAGAGTGCACGGATCGTACAACAGAATTGTATCCGGTGCCATGGTGATTTGGTGTTTGAGATGCTCACCAAAGATCGTGGTTTTGATGAGACGTTTAAATGTGCCCGCTGTCACGGTCATGTCGGTCATGGCCCCACACGTTAATTCAGAGAGGTCTTTTATGTTAGAAAAAATGCCAGCGACTCCTCGTCCCTACCGCCTGAAGGTATCCTATGGCATCGTGTTTGTTGTTGCGGCTATTGCTATGATGGGGGTGTTGGCACTCTGGCGCAACATCATGGAACGTAAAGCCGAGGCACGACAGCACGTCTTTCAGATCGCGGAACTTAACGAAAACACCCTTGATCCCGCCGAATGGGGCAAGAACTACCCGCGGCAGTATGACAGCTACCGTCGCACGGTGGATACCGAGCGGACACGCTATGGCGGTAGTGAAGCCTTCCAAAAACTCGATGACGATCCGCTTTGGCGCGTTATCTTCCAAGGGTACGCTTTCGCGGTCGATTATCGTGAGGAGCGCGGTCACGCCTATATGCTTACAGATCAGGAGCAGACCGTGCGTGTTACGCAGTTCAAGCAACCAGGGGCCTGTCTTCATTGTCACGCCTCCATCATCCCGGCTTACCGCGCGATGGGGCGTCAGGCTGGCATTCGCGACGATCGTCCGCAGGCTCAGCTCATGAAAGGCTTCGATGTTGTCTGTTCCATGCCTTACGCAGATGCCCGCAACTTAACCGATGAACAGGGCCACAAGCTGATTCAGCACCCCGTGGCCTGCATCGACTGTCACGATCCCGCTACAATGGGTCTGCGGGTCACTCGGCCTGGTCTGTTGAATGGCTTGCGTGATCTGTCCAAGGCAGAAACCCCGCTACCGCACTTACCCAGCATTATGCGCTGGCGAGCGGGCAAGCGAGTCCGCGACTACGATGTGAACGTCGATGCTTCACGTCAAGAACTGCGGTCGCTCGTTTGTGCCCAGTGTCATGTGGAATATTACTTTAAAGGTGCTGAAAAGCGGCTTACTTATCCTTGGAGTCAAGGCATCAGGATGGATGAGATTGAGGCTTACTACGACCAGATGGGCTTCGCCGACTGGACCCACGCGCTCAGTGGGGCTCAGACGCTCAAGGCCCAGCACCCGGAATTCGAAACATGGAGCCAAGGCATCCATGCGCGTAGCGGCGTCTCCTGTGCCGACTGTCACATGCCCTACATCCGCGAAGGCGCAATCAAAGTCAGTAGCCACCACGTGCGCAGTCCACTGCTCAACCCCTCGCGTTCCTGTCAGACTTGTCACCGCTATCCAGAGAAGGAGATTATGGCTCGTGCGACGGCTATTCAAGACCGGACAAAGGCGCTAATGAGTTGCGCTGAAAAGGCGACGGTAGAGTTGATTAACGCACTGGTGCTGGCTCGGACAAATGGTATCGCGATCGCTGTTCTTCAGCGGTCTCAGTCTCTGCAGCGCCAAGCGCAGTGGCGACTCGATTTCGTGGCCGCCGAAAACTCGATGGGGTTCCACGCACCGCAGGAATCCGCCCGTATTCTGGCTGAAGCCATCGACTTCGCCCACCGTGGACGGTTGGAACTCTTGAAACCGACGGAACTGGCACGGTAGTGTATCGTCTCCAGCAATTTTACTGTGTGACGTTCGACGACTTGAAACAGTCGAAGGGAACGCCAAGGAGGCGCTCACTGTAGAGCCTTGGTTTTTCTGTAGAAGAGGAGGCAATCAATGCAAGTCAACAGGTGTAAGGTCGTGCTCAGTATGATGTGTTTAAGCGCATCATTACAGGGCGCATCGGAATGGCTCTTGCCGTCTCCATCCGGCATGGCCTACCCCGAGGGCGAAGCGGATCGTCAATGGGCGTTTTTGTCATACGACCTGACGCAGAAGGCACGGTTCGCGGGCTTCACGCCAGAAGCCTATTGTGCTGAGGCGCTGATTACCGATGTGGATAACGATCCGCTCGACGTCGTATTGCGACGAACCACTGCGGTTCTCCGTGACTTGAGAACGATGCCCGGTGTGCGCGATCTTGCTTTAGAACAACGTGAACTCGAAGCCCTTTACGCTCAAGCAGCAGACGTCCAGCCCGATAATCCAGCTGAGCGCCGTGCCCTTTTCAATACGCTTCTTCTGCTACGCCGGCGCATCGTTTTCGCTAATCCATTGCTCGACTTCACTGAGATGCTTTTCATCAAACGTGAGGTACGCGGTGTCATGGAGCACTGCTGTGATCAATTTTACGGCCAACAACAACGTTCGGGCGGCGGGTTGTTTGTGCTCTCCGACCCCTTTGGCGCAAAGCCACTCCTACGAGATGTGTTGGCGGATGCAGTCGTTGTCAACGGGCGCATGAAAGGGCAGAAACTGACCTTTGGCACACGCGCGACGCAAGGCAAGGACAATGGCTCGCTTGTGTCACCCGCGCTCTCCTATGACGGGGAAAAGATCGCTTTCGCATATGTCGAGGGCGTTGGGTCACGAAAACACATCAGCCATCAGAACCATGCATTGGAGGGTCATTGGGACCGTGGCTTCTGTTACCACCTCTTCTCTGTTGGTACAGACGGCTCGCAGCTTATGCAGCTCACGGACGGCACGTTTAACGACTTCCAGCCCTGCTTCACACCTGCGGGTCGCATGGCCTTTATTTCCGAGCGTCGAGGCGGATACCTGCGATGTGGGCGTCACTGTCCCACCTTTACACTGTTCGATTTGGCTACCGACGGTTCTGACCTCCGTTGCCTGAGTTTTCACGAAACCAACGAGTGGTCACCGGCTGTTACCCACGAAGGTCTTCTGCTCTGGACGCGCTGGGACTATGTGGATCGTCACGGTTGTGTTGCGCATAAGCCGTGGGTTACCACGCCTGATGGGCGTAACCCGCGCCCGGTTCACGGTAATTACTCGTATCGTTATAAACGTGCCGACATGGAACTCGATGCGCGTCCGATCCCGGGTTCACACTGCTTTGTCGCGACGGGTGCGCCCCACCACGGACAAGCATTTGGCTCGCTGGTTATCATCGATCCGCGCGTGCCCGACGACGACGCCATGGCTCCGGTCAAACGGTTGACCCCTGACGTAGGATTTCCCGAGAGCCAAAAAGGGTCGCAAACATACGGGACAGCCTGGCCTCTGAGCGAGAAATACTTTCTCTGTGCCTACGAGCCCGTTGAGGTAAAAGGCGTTGCGCAACGTCACGTATTCGGACTTTATCTCTTGGATCAATTTGGCAATAAGGAGCTCATCTATCGTGATTCCGGTATCGCATGTTTGAATCCCATCCCGTTGCGTTCGACTCCTGTTCCGCCGGTTATTCCTGAGCAACGCGACCCGTTGAAGGCTGGCGAATGCGGCGAAGCGACGGTGACCATTGCTAATATGTACAAAAGCCAGCAGCCCTGGCCGGAAGGCACAGCGATCACCGCGTTGCGGGTATGGCAGATTTACCCGCTATCCGTTCCTTCGGACGAGGTGACGCACAGTATTGGCATCCAACTTCCAGAAGGGGCGGACTCTATCAATCTCGCACGCGTTGTGCTCGGCACGGTTCCGGTTGAAAAAGATGGTAGCGTGCATTTCAAGGCACCAACGGGGGTGGAGCTCTTTTTTCAGGCGCTCGACGCCAATGGTTGTGCAATACAGTCTATGCGCTCTGCAACGGCTTTTATGCCTGGCGAACAGATGTCCTGTCAGGGTTGTCATGAACCCAAATATGAAGCGCCTGAACGTACACCTGCTGCTACACCGCTGGCGATGAAACGCATGCCATCCATTCTGCAGCCGGGCCCCGAAGGCTCGAATCCGTTCAGTTTTCCACGTTTGGTTCAGCCCGTCTTGAACGCGCGCTGTGTGACCTGTCATGCAGAGAAGATCAAAGCCGCGCAAGCAGGCCAAAAGACACCCCCTCGCTTGGACAGCGAGGTGACCGAGTTACCCGTCAAAGGGTGGATGAACAAGACCACCCGTTATACGACCTCCTACCTGAGTCTTGCGCAGCCTTACGGATTCACGCACTATGGGTCGATGCGTGATTGGAACTCGCCCAAATTCTACCGCACCACACCCGGTGCGTTTGGTGCTCGCGCCTCTAAGCTTTACGCATTGCTGAAGAACGGGCATCATGGCGTTACGTTGAGCAGTGATGAAATGCACCGGATTGTGATCTGGCTGGATGCTGTTTGCCAGTTCTACGGCGTTTACGAAAAAGAGGGAGGCGAGACCCAACTCGCGGGAGGTCTCGCTATACCGACTCTGCAGTAGAGGGTGGCTGGCACAAATTTAACAAAAAAGATGATATGGTTTACAACATCGGCATCCTAAGTAGGATGTAGCGGCGTGAAGGGGTGGTTCCGTTTTTTCGGAGCTTGCCGAAGGGGGTACATTCCGAGGAAATCAAATGGAACAACGACTGTATTTTTTAACATGGACTGTAATCAGTCTCTGCGGATATGTGTTTTCGGCTGAGCAGCGTGAGATAGTTGACTGCATCAACCCCATGATTGGCGCGATCACGCTGAGTGGGTACGGAGGACATGGATTGGGGAAAACCTTCCCCGGTGCGGCTACCCCGTTCGGAATGGTTCAACTTAGTCCCGACACCATCACGGGGGGCGACAATGGGTGTGGCTATTCGGCGCATCATACAACGATTGAAGGATTCAGCTTTACCCATATGAGCGGTGTGGGCTGGTATGGAGAAATGGGTAATTTCCAGGTGATGGCCACAACCGGAGCACGCGTGTTAGATCGCGAAAAAGCCAAGTCGGATTTCAGCCATGATACGGAACAAGCAACCGCTGGATATTATATGGTTGAGCTGAAAAGGTACGGCATTAAAAGCGAACTGACTGCCGCACCGCGTGCCGGTATGATCCGCTTTACGTTTCCAAAATCCGAACTCAGCCGGATTCAGATTGATCTGGCTCGCAGGGTGGGCCAGAAAGAGCGTTGGATGACCCACAGCATCCAGTCGGTCAAGCGGGTGGACGCGCATACCATCGAAGGGTGGATGCAGTGTTCAAGTAAGGATGGTGGCTGGGGGCGTGGTAGCGGTGGTGTTCATTTCACTGAGTATTTCACGGCGCAATTCAGTATGCCAATTGAGACATTCGGCGTTTGGGATAAAGAGACGGTTTTTGAGGGCAGAGCAGACTATACAGGGCACAATGTCGGATTCTTTGTCGAATTTGCAACTCAGGAGGGGCAGCAGGTTCAGCTGAAGAGTGGCATTTCGTATGCGAGTCAGGAGGGAGCCCGAGCAAATCTGGCCCATGATATTCCAGACTGGAATTTTGATGCGCTACGCGGCAAGGCCCGCGCACGATGGGCCGATGCTCTGAAGGCGGTTTATGTGGAGGGGGGCAGTAACGATGAGAGGGAGATTTTTGCAACCGCACTCTATCACTGTCTGATTGATCCGCGTAGTGTCTCGGATGTGGATGGCTGGTATATCGGTGCAGACAATCAAAAACATCAGGCGGCTGGCTTTGTCTATCGTTCGATCTTTAGCGGGTGGGATGTCTTCCGTAGCGAGTTTCCGCTTTTAACTTTGATTCGTCCGGATGTGGTTAACGATGAAGTTAATTCGCTGCTACAGATGGCCAAGCTGAGCGGACGCAACTATCTGCCGCGTTGGGAGCTGATGAATGCCTACTCCGGTTGTATGCTGGGAAATCCGGCGGTCTCTGTGATTGTGGATGCGTATCAGAAAGGGATTCGCAATTACGATGTGGCTGAGGCCTATCGGCAGTGTAAAAATTCGGTCGATAAGTTCGGGAATGGAAAGAACGGATTTGAGTCTGGCAGTATGTCGCACACCCTTGAATATGCCTACTCGGATTGGTGCATGGGTCAGTTTGCCGAATCGCAGGGAAACCAAGGTGATGCCGCTGAGTATTATCGTCGGTCGCAGGCCTACACCAACCTGTGGGATGCGGATGTGAAATGGATGCGTACCAAGGTGCTGGATAAAAAAACCGGCAAGGCGGAATGGGCCCCATGGACATCCAAAACCGATCATACTCATATGGGCACGGTCGAGAGTAATCCCTATCAGCAGGGCTGGTTTGTGCCACACGATGTTCCGGGGCTGATTGGTCTGATGGGAGAGGACTATTTTGTTCAAGAGCTGAGGGCTTTTTTTGACAAGGTGCCAGATAATTTTTTGTGGAATAACTACTACAATCATCCCAACGAGCCCTGTCATCATGTGGCCTTTCTTTTCAACTATGTGGGCTTGCCTTCGCTGACCCAAAAATGGACACGAAAAATCTGCCAGCAGGCTTACGGTACGGGTGTTAAAGGATTGTGCGGCAATGAGGATGTGGGTCAGATGTCGGCTTGGTATGTTCTGGCGGCAATGGGTCTTCATCCAGTCTGCCCTGGCGATAATACCTGGCTTATTACCAGCCCGGTCTTTTCGAAGATCACGATCCGGTTGGACTCGAAGTACTGCAGCGGAGATTCCTTTACGGTGGAGGCCCGAAATAACTCGGCCGAAAATATCTATATCCAGTCAGCTCGATTAAACGGCAAACCCCTTGATCGTGCTTGGATTAAACATTGTGAAATTGCCTCCGGGGGGACCCTCGAATTGATAATGGGGCCTGAGCCCAATCTGAGCTGGGCATCTGCACGTGAGCAGCGACCGTAGTCTTATTTTGATCTATCAGGCGGTCTTCTGTATGATTAGCACATGTTCGACATCACCCTGCGAATTCTTGACTGGACAAAACAAAAGGTCGAGCAGATGCGCCGAAGCCGCGCCGGGCAACTGTAGGTTGACCTGTCCCTTCTGCGGCGCCTTCTCTGTCTCAACTGCTTTTTCTAGCAGGCTGATAAAGGAGGCGTTTGCCGCGATCTTGGTCACGGCCGAAAGATTGAACTTGCGTTGCCCAGCATTGAGTAGCGTCTGAAGGCTTGGGTTACATTCGAGGATTCCTTTTTTGACCTCCAACAGCAGGAGCGGTTGACACACGTGCTCCATTACTAGATCAAGAAGCAACTGAGTGCTTCTTACTCGGGCGGCGCGGAGTTGGTCGTAGGTTCGCAGGTGCTCACCGAGTTTCTCCAGATCCTTTTCCAGTGCGTGGATTTCGTCTTGCGTTCTTGAGACATGAACACCCGCCTCATAGTTGCCAGCCAGCAGGTGGCGCACGAAACGTCGAAGCTTGCCCTGGAAGCGAAGGGCACGGATGGCCGCGTAGAGAATCAGTACAAGGCCGAATGCGAATAGAGGCGCGGCGATGGCGGCACGCTGCTCTGTCCCACATTCGAGGACAACCGATAAGGTTGTCGCTGCGGCACAGGCACCGAGCCCGACACCATAGAGTTGGATCTGACGATATTTTTTCATGCTTAGATCTCCGAGGACGCAGGTGGAAAGAAGATGCGCGACAAAGCCGATAGGGCTCTATGCCTTTGAAAACGCGGCGATGTCACGGTCGGATCCGACGATGACCAGAATATCTTCTTCTCCCAATTCCGTGTCCGGCGAAGGCACGTTTTCAGTGTGCTCCTCAAAGGTGCGCTCTCCATCCCGATTGATCTGCGGAATCTTCCGCTTGATGGCTACCACGTTCAGCTTGAAATCAACGCGTAACTTCGCTTTGCGCAACGTCTTGCCGACGAGCGAGGGTGGCATCTTAATCTCGGCGACGCTGTAACCGGCACTCAGATGGATGTGTTTGACCACATTTTCAATCATTAGGCTTCGTGCGACCATGCGCCCCATCTCCTGTTCGAGGTTGATGACGGAGGTTACTTCGAGGGCCTTAAGAATTTCTTGTTGTAGTGGGCTGATGGCACGAGACCAGACGTTCTTAACGCCCATACGCTTCAGCAGGATCGTTGTTAGTAAATTTCCTTCGATATCATCACCAATGCAGACCACGGCTGCGTCGACTTGATGAATGGCGACTGAACGCAACGCATCTTCGTCTGTACTATTGAGCGCTGCGGCGTATGTGGCGATGTCCTTGAGGGCGTCGACCCGCTCTTTGCTGCTGTCGATGGCGATGACTTGGGCACCCTGTTCGATTAGCTCCTTGACAACGTTGCTACCGAAATTACCCAGTCCGATCACGGCGATTTGTTTCATCGTGTTAATCCTTTCTAGCCGATCATAATGCGTTCGTCCGCATACTCATACTGCGCTGGTTTGTTGCGTCTCCGCATCGCGTAAGCCAATGTGAGCGGGCCGAGACGGCCAAGATACATGAGCACCACAATCAGTACTTTGCCCCCAACGGTTAAATCGGCGGTGATGCCGGTTGATAGCCCTACCGTTCCGAACGCACTGACAGTTTCGAACAAGACGGCGGTAAAGGGTTTGTGTTCCAGCAACATTAACGCGAAAGCGAACCCAGACACGATAACAAGCGCGAGGCAAAGCACTGCCAAGGCTTTCTGGACGCTCTCGCGTGGGAGTGTGCGTCGACAGAGTTCAGCCTGCTCGCGGTTCTTGAACAGGCCTTTCATGGTTGCCCACAAGGTAGCGAGCGTTGTGGTCTTGATGCCGCCGCCGGTCGAGCCTGGTGACGCGCCGATGAACATGAGGAGAATAACCAGCAGAAGCGTGGCGGGTTGCAAATTGCCAATATTCATGGTGTTAAACCCGGCGGTACGCGGCGAGACGGATTGGAAGATGCAGAGCAGGATGCGTTCACGCGGCGCGGCTGAGGCAAGACCCACATTGCGCTCCGCAAGATAGAAGAGACCCGCACCGACCACAATTAGTAACAGGGTGACGGTGAGCACGATTTTCGTTTGTACCTTCAGATGCACGGAGCCCTTGTGGGCACGACGAAAAGGGGTTAGGCTTAGGCGTAACAAGTCGCGGATCACCATGAAGCCCAAGCCGCCAGCGATAATCAGCAGGCAGATGGTCAGGTTGACGGTGATGTCGCTACGAAAGCGAACAAGGCTGTCGCTGAAAGTCGAGAAACCAGCATTACAGAAGGCTGATACCGCATGGAAACAGGCGTGATAGGCTGTTTCCCAGACGCTGCCGAACTGCCCGTGCCATGCCATAAAGAGTAACGCGGCTCCTATAGCTTCCAATCCAAAAGTCATCAATACGATGAAGCGCAGCAGTTTCACGATATCTCCCAACGTGTCGTGGTCGAGGGCGTCCTGAAAAGAGGCCTGCTGCTTGACGTCCATGGCTTTGGTGGAGAAAACGGCTAATGAGACAGAGAACGTCATGATGCCGAGGCCTCCGATCTGGATCAAGCACATGATGATTGTCTGTCCCAATCGGCTGAAGTGCATGGCCGTGTCCTTTACGACCAGACCCGTCACACAGACAGCGGAGGTCGAGGTGAAGAGGGCATCGATCAGAGCGGTTCGTTCGCCGGACACGGTTGCTGCGGGGAGCATCAGGAGGATAGTTCCGATGCCGATCGTTCCCAAGAAGCCGATGGCCATGATCTGTGCTGGGCGGAGGCTGAGCAGGGAGAGAAGTTTCGCTGCTTTGCGGCTGCGCGACAGGAGCATGACCACGATAATGCCTTGTCGCAACAAAACGTCAAAAAGAGGCGTATGGAGAAAGGGCAAATACTGAAGCAACGGTATGAAGACGATCAAATCAATTATATGCTGACGCAGATGTGCCCGACGGTCCTTTGCTGCGAGGAAGCGGCAGATGACGTCACAGGCGAAGACCAACAACACCACCGTGTCTAGGATGGTATAAACTTTGGCGTGTGCATCGCCAAACGGTGTATTTTGTGTCAACAACAGCAGGAAAGCCAGAAGCGCAATGCTGCCAATGGTGTAGTCGGGTATACGAGTAATCAAGTTAAACTCGCCTCCTGTCGTTGCTGCCGAACGGCTGATTAGGGTGGGTGCGGAACCTACTGCTTCATCTGCCGCGTTGCATACATTTCACAAGATAATAGCAGGTCGACGAGTGCGGGCAAAGGTGAAAGTCGTTTGGGGGTCGATGCGCGAAGCTGCGGACGGTTTAGGGAGACGCCTCTGCTTGGAACGGGGCATGGACTTGCGGACGTCTCGGCACCTCTGCCAAGGCTACGGCGTTCCAAAGGGGGAGACATCCCTACCAGAAACAGTG
>CAZSUM010000004.1:25200-27991 GCA_964610015.1 uncultured Lentisphaeraceae bacterium | reverse complement strand
C
Source organism: uncultured Lentisphaeraceae bacterium (assembly GCA_964610015.1). Lineage (GTDB taxonomy): Bacteria > Verrucomicrobiota > Kiritimatiellia > RFP12 > UBA1067 > CAZSUM01. The sequence continues at coordinate 27,990 of CAZSUM010000004.1, read as the reverse complement.
AACAAGATTGGGATGCCTACGAACCCCTTCTTTCTCGACGCATCACCCTCCCTCAAACAGGAGGCTCGCGCCTACCATGAAACTTCGACTAAACTTTCAACGATCGACACGCGACACGCGACACTCGGGCATCCAATCCGCTGCGACTTTGCGTCTCTGCGTTAAATTCTCTCCGCGCTGTGGCGCCGCGACCCTCCTCGTCACGCTCGGCATCCTAACCGTGCTCTCCGTCCTCGCGGTTGCCTTTTTCTCGGTCTCGCATATCCAGCACCAGACCGCTGTCGCCCGACAACACCGCAGCACGGCCCGCGATCAACTCAATGAAGCCCTGCACCTCGCCATGCGCACCATCGAAGACGCTTTCAGCTACGAAAATTTCGCTGACAACTCCTTGGCGATCTCTCCGCTTCCCCAACGCCTTGCCCCTGTCGGCACCTGGTTCTCTGACATCTGGCAACAAAACAAAGATCTTTCCAAAGACATCTCTTTCCAAACAGCCAGCCTGCTCTGCTCGCCCGTGCCCAATCTCACGACACGACTGTTAACCGTTTGGTCGGTAAACCTCCTGACCCCTGAAGTGTGCTCTCTCATCCCTGCGGCCCTCACCAATGGGTTACCCCTCTCGACATCGGATCACCCCTATGTCCGATCCGGATGGCAAATTGCTGACGCCCCCTCCCTTGACCACAACGGCACACGCATCGCGTTCGCCGTCTTCGATATCTCCGGTTTCATCGACGCCAACCACTTCATTTCCGGCCCCACCACCCAGAAACTCCCCCGCGTCGCCTTCAGCCAAGCCGATGCGACGAACTGGTTTCACCACGTCACTCATGAAAAAATAACAAATCTAAAATCTAAAATCCCCGCTCTCGCAGCCCCCGCCTCCACAGATCTTCCTTTCGCCTGTCTCTCCTATGATCCAGATCCAGAGGTGGACCCGCTAAAGGCGGACAGTGCTGAAGCGCACCCGTTGCTAGGATTTGATCCGTTTACCCACACTCACGCTCGTAAATTCAACCTCAACTCAATTACCAACCTGATCGGCTTTGCCCCTTCAGCGTCTGGCAACTGGCTGACCTCCGCCGCGCTCATGAGTGAATGGCTTCACCCAACATACAACGCTTTGGCGCGCGCGAACGTGAATGCATCGAGTACCCTTCCTGACACACTGACCACCCTTCAATCCGTCTGCTTCCCCTGGAATCTACTCAACTTCATTGATGCCGACCGGGTCCCTCAACTTTCTCCTTTTGCCAATCTTCCCGATAGCCTCGAACGTATTGCCACGCGTGCAAACCTTGCCATCGAAGATGTCCCGCTTATCAACAAAGTCACGGTCTTCGATATTGGTGAAGCCCCGGAGAACCATGACCCCAACAAGTACTACGAAATTAAGAACTATGCGGATCTCGGTCAATACGCAGAAGGAAAAGTTTCCAACCACTATGCCGTCGCCGTCGAGCTCTGGTATCCCTTTGCCCCCAACCCACTTCCCTCTAATACCGCCTTTTACGCCGTGCTTTCGACTAATGCGTCCGATACCGCCACCACCACCAATCGCTCGCTTACCAACGCCGAGATTGGAGACTGGTTCAACTGGAACGAGGCGGCTAGCAGTAACTCAGTCATGCAGACGCTGTTCTCGAACTGGGCCAACAGCTACACCCGCACGGTGGGTCCAGATATTTGGCAACATCCGCTGTGGCAAACCATCACCGACCAGAGTGACCTCTGGTTTACCCCTGCAATGACCAATCATCCATCGTGGCCCGTTAGCGATACCAATCAAGTCATTTCAATAACCAACACGCCCATCTGGCACGCGTTCTATCCTGAAACCTATGATGAGCTGGAGACCAATCAAGTCGAGTCAGTCGTCACCAACTTCGCGTTCACCGTTACCACCAATGTCTTCACCTATCTGACCACAACCAACTCGTACTTGGATTGGATACCCAGTGACACGCCTAACGTTACCAACCGATATCTTGGGCAGATCGGCACAACGGACCCCGACCCCTACCCGGTCCTACTCTGGTCCAACCTCACCACCTCGGTTTTAATGACCAACGTGTTTGGTGCCATTGTCACCCCCGACGAAACACTCGTGCCCTTCTACTCACCCGGCGAAACTAATACGCTACTGACGATCGACATCGCCCCTGAAGGTGTCGATGTGGCCGTCAGCAACGACCTCACCTCTGCTGTAGCCCTGTATCCCGTCTCCTCTCTCGTACTCTCGCCGTGGACCACCAACGAACTGATCTTCGCGGCCGAGACCAACTTCGTGGTTACAGCCGAAGTCGTACAAATTCAACCGTTACCCATGCCCCCCACCCTCGGGGCCTCCCTCGACGCCCTCTTCGGCATCCTCTTAGCCCCAGAACTCGGGCTTAACACGTCCGATACCCTATATGATTTTCTCATGCGCCTTCCCAGCGAATTTCAAGACTGGGATTTCCTCGTAACGTACCTGTCCCAATACCCCTTTATCCAACAGACCCTGATGCCCTCGATTTCCCGTCCCCGTACTGACAACCTTTTCCCAGAAGACCGCATCGATTTGACTGATCACTCCGCCCCTGTTCCAAAGTTTCTCGGCACTGATCACGAGGGCGAAACCGTTGCCGAAAGATTTGATGACGCGACCCCTCCACCCAATGGAAATTCCTTTGGTACCTACATCACGGTCTATCCGCGTAAAACCATCTCCTTCCCCGAAGTCATCATCCCCGAACAGACCGGCATTTCTGATTTCAACGCTGACGCTGAGGTTACCACCAACTA
>CAZSUM010000004.1:23003-25190 GCA_964610015.1 uncultured Lentisphaeraceae bacterium | reverse complement strand
AACTATGTCATCTACTTCCGTCCGGTCGTAACCCTTGACGACAAAGAGGGGTCCTCTCCCACCGCCACCACCACGGGAACTCGCATAGATGTGCTCGACGAAGCACTCCTTGCTGGTGACAACGTTTACGCGTTCCACTCCACCACCAACATCAGTGTCGCCGACCCCCGTCACAATGCCTACATCCACTACTGGCAAGGTTTCGGAACAGACCCTAAGGCATGGGATCATTCTATTGGCACCACCAACCTTAGCACTGAAGTCACAGAGTATCCGTTCATCCACTTCAATACGCCGCTACCCACCATCGGCGATATCGGACACGTCTACACTTCACCTGACCGACTCAATCTCTCTGGGTTAGCCAGCTCTGCGGCCACTATTTACGATGGAACCCTGCCCTTGCACGACACCATCAGCTTCTCCTCACGTTCTGGAGCCGCGTTGCTAGACCTTTTCACGGTACATACCATGACCACCAATCTACCCTCCTCACAGGCAGGCGTTTCTTGGCGCGGTCTCGTGCAGGCCAACACACAGCACCCAGCGGTCATCGAAACGCTCTTCAGTTTCGGCACACTGGGCTGGACCAACGCCACAGACACGAGCTTTCTGTCCGACCTGTCCGACCTGTCCGACTGGTCCGATGCCTATCTCGACGCCCTCACCAACACCCCCCCCGTTGGCATGGGGTGGCGTTCCTTTGCGGACATGCTCCCCGCTATCTCCACCAACCGCACAAATCCCGTCGCAGAGGGCACGTTCACGCGCCCTGCGGGCGTCACACCCGAGCTCGCCCATGACTGGGTCGAGGATGCGGTGCGCCATCTTCCAGACCACGTCTCCTTCCGCCAGAACATCTTTGTCATCATTGTCGCCGCACAGACGCTCTCGCCCGTATCAACACCCTCGCGCCCTGTGGTCCTCGCCGACCAGCGTGCCGCGATAACGGTCATCCGCGATGCGTTTACCGGTCGCTGGGTTATTTACACTTGGCGTTGGTTATAACGGCTTTTATGCCCTAACGCGCAGATGATAAAAGGTGTCTTTTTCTTTTTGCCACACACCTGTGTGCTTGTGTTAAAATCACACACAAGGAGTTTTTTATGCGAATCATCAAGTATATGATCCTTTTTGTGACGTGTTTGACAGCTCTAGGATGGGCTGGATGTACGTCAACACAACTCATTGAAAACACCCGTGTACCGGAAATTACCCTGTTGGAATCAGGCGAAGTCATCTTTGATAACCGAACCGTGGACGTTTCAAAGTTAGCTTCACGTCTCCACCGCAAGGGCATTCGAGCAGATCAAGAGGTCAATATCCTGATTCCCGACCATGCTGATCGTAAAACCATGCGCGTTATCTCTGCTGAACTGCTTCGCGGCGGTTATTCGCGTACCGTGTTTGTCACCCATCGCAAGGCCTCCTCTACGTTGCAGAACCCTAAAAAGAAATATTAGTCAGCGATGTCACGTGCAAGTCCATCCTCTCCTAAAATCGGCCTCGTCCTCGGTAGCGGTGGCGCGCGTGGCTGGGCTCACATCGGTGTCCTTCGTCGGCTGAATGATCTCGGCATCCATCCTGACTGCATTGCTGGCACCAGCATTGGTGCCATTGCAGCGGCACTCTATGCCACGAAACGATTAGACACCATCGAAAGTCTGGCCTCCGAGCTTGACTGGAAACGTCTCGCACAACTCTTCTTTGAGGTCTCTCTTCCACGCTCTGGGTTAATCAGCGGCAAGAATTTTATGCGGCTGCTTAAAGACATGATTCCGGCAAAAACCATTGCTGATCTGAACATGCCGTACGCTGCGATTGCAACTGACATCGAAACTGAACAAGAGGTTGTGCTGACCTCTGGTAATTTATTTGAAATCATCCGCGCAAGCATCGGCATCCCCGGCATCTTCACTCCCACCCGCTTAGACGGAAGAATCCTCGTTGATGGTGGCCTTGTTAATCCACTACCCGTGTCGGCCTGTCGCGCAATGGCAGCCGATTTTGTGATTGCCGTGGATGTTAATTTGCGCACACCGAAAAAACCCAGAAAAACGGTGACGCAACCAAACAGCGAAACCGTAGATCCCCGTGTTGCAAAACTCATTGATTCGGCCATCAAGTTTCTTCCGAAACTTGAAGATCAGAAGCGGCTTCAATCGGATTTGGCATGGATGAAGACCA